>PCYB01000004.1 GCA_002762845.1 Candidatus Woesearchaeota archaeon CG10_big_fil_rev_8_21_14_0_10_36_11 | reverse complement strand
TTATGTTAGAAATCAAGAAGATATTCATCAACTAAAGTTAGGGGCTTTCGCGTCAGGAAGCCCCGCACTTTAGTGCGGGGAGGATGTCACTTATGCACTACCCCTATTTTTTGTGGGAGCGGCAACTTTATGGGTTGGAAATGCTGTTTATCAAGCATCAAGAGACTTTTATGACGGACCAGTAGATGTTCCTAGTGTTGAAAATGTTCAAGTATCACCGCGGCATGAAGCGTGTTTTGGATTCCAATGTTTAAAATATGATGGAACTCAAGTAAACATATCTTTTGCTGATGGATTACAAGTTTAGGTACGAGATTATAAGCTGTGATTTTGTAGTAAATGGAAGAGATACTGTTACAGGACAACTCCCAGATGCAGTTAATATTACAGAAGTTCTTCAAAAAACAAAAGAAGCAACTGGATCTTTTACACCTATAAGTTTGTACTAAACACAAAACTATTTAAACAAGTTCTGAATACAATAAACCATGGCATTAAGAGTACCTAAATCAATGGACGAATGTTTATACTTTACAAATAGGATTCTTGAGAAAGGAAATCTTATAGCATGGGTGTATAGGAAAGAATGTCCGAAATGTAAAAAAGTAAAGATGGGCAAGCCTGTTGAAAAAGGAAAAATAAAGACTCGTGCCGACATTTATGTTTGTCCCGCATGTTCATATCAAGAAGAAAAGAAGGAACACGAAGAATCGTTGATGTTAGAAGCACAGTATACCTGCCCAGAATGTGGAAAGGAAGGAGAGTCAACAGCTCCCTATAAACGGAAATCCTATAAAGGCGTCCAGGCGTACGTTGTTGAATGTTCACATTGTCGTGCACAGATTCCCATCACAAAGAAATTGAAAAAAATCAAAGATAAGAAATAGAAATTAATATAAACTATAAAATTATTCTTAAGTCTATGGGTGTCATAAAGATAGTGTTTTTTGTTGGTTTAATCGTTATAGGACTATTTTTATTTGCAGGTTCAGGACTGTATAGCAATCTTGTTGGTATGGTTTCTTCATCGGATACCGTTGATAAAGATATGTACACCTGTACAGATAATGATGGTCGGAACACAAAACCTCAAACAACACATGGAACCGTGCGGGTATCTGCACCGTCATCGGGAGTGATGGAAGTCTATACCGACTTTTGTATTAACGATATGTTTGTAAGAGAATTTTTGTGTGATCCTGATACGAACAGGCAAACATATCATGACTATTCATGCACAGAACTGGGAACAAAATGTCGGTCAGGTCGTTGTTTTGCGTGGCCTTAATTTAAATAAGTTTAAGTATCACGTTCAACGATTCGGCAGCCTTCCCACACAAATCTTTTTTAATAGTGTCAGTGCTAATCTTTGCTACCTTTAACGTAACACTTTCTAACTCATTTTTCATCCGTTCAGCAGTTTCACGGATAGTATTTAATTGGTGTGTGCTCGTTTCAACTTCTTTCCATACTTCACTTTGTTCTATAGAATTCTGGATAAACTGCTTTTCTTGTTGTAATTGATGTCCTTTTTCTTTTAGTTCATTCAGATATCCTGCTTCCGCTTTTTCAATTAATGGCACTATATTTTTCTGCTGTTTCTCATCAAGATTCAGTTTGGTACTGTTTTTATGTATCCCTTGTAAGATTTGAATAATATGCAATTCTGTGTCATCCCAAAAAGCATGAACACTATTGTCAATGTACGGTTGTATCTGTTTACTTTTTAACGCAATATATTCATATTTCTTTAATGCTTTACTAAGTTTAGAAAAGTATGAAAATATTTGATGTTCAATATCTTTATACTGTGTATCAAGTTGTTTCTGTTTCTCCTCAAGTTTGATATAGTCTTTATACTCTTTACTTTCAATTAATTCGTTATACTTTTTCTGAATCTGTTGAGTCTTATGTGTTATTGTTATACGTTGTTCATTCTGTTCTTGTATTGCTCTTTTCAACCATTTCTCCTTTTCAGTTTCTTCATGGAGTGTTGTAATTAGATGTTGAATCTCAGTAAACTTTTCTATATTGTATTTTGTAATTATCTTTTTAAAATCTTTCACAAGAAGATTTAGTTCTCCCATTGACTTGAACACGTCTTGTACAACATCAAAGAACAAATGTTGTGTTGCCTGATAACTTTTATGCGTTCGTTTTGCAAGTTCGTCAATTTCTGTGTCTAATGTTGTATTGAACTTAATTGCGTCTTGATATTCCTCAAGAGTTTTCCATTCTTTATTTAACGATAAAATGTTATCTGTAAACCGTTCCATTTCTCGACAGTAATGCTGTTTATGGCCAGTAACAATATTCTTAACACGATCTTCAACCTGTTTTTTATCTTTCTCAGCAATCTCTTGATGCTGAAGAACAGGTATTTTTTCGTGTAGTTGAATTTTAATATTGTTAATTTTAGTAAAGTACTCTTGTAAATATTCATCAAGACCAATCTGAGATACTTTGGTGTTAAACCATACTTGTAATTCTGATACAGGAACTGTTTCTTCCGGTACTGGCTTTTGTTTTCGGAACAGTTTTTGTATACGAGTGAACATATACTTGATATAAAGCTAATTCTTTAAAGATTTTCCCTTTTTTCTGCCATGTTATTATCGTAAAGTAACAATTAACAAAAACATTTAAAAAATCAGGCATATTTTAACTTAAAATGAACGTTAATAGGTTTGCACTTGGAGATTTAGAGGAAACACTTCGTAGAGATTTACAATCGTATCATGAGCAGTATGCTACGTTAAGTGCAGTGTTTCCACAAGTCGACATTCCTTTTATCTTTGGTCTCTGGGACGAGTATTTAACGTTTCTTGATGAACATAAAGAAGAGGAACAGGAAGCAAGGAGGAAAAGAACAGAAAGACGAGGAGAAGAATTACCATTTGTCGGTATGTATGGTGGATTCGATAATGATGACCAGTATTCATCTGGTATGGGTTTGTGGGGAGTTCAATATTTGTTACATGAAATGGGTGGAAAAATCTTATATGGTGAAGATTTTAAAACAGGTGGACCATTATTTACATGTATCTTACCAAAAAAACTTCCTGCAGGAAAAGTAGGAAAAACAATTTCAAATCTTGCAACACGACTTAACGCTGCACCGTTCTATCATCGTGGAAGTAGTCTCCGACAAAAGTAAATTATAAGTACTAGGACATCTTTCTA
>PCYB01000064.1 GCA_002762845.1 Candidatus Woesearchaeota archaeon CG10_big_fil_rev_8_21_14_0_10_36_11 | reverse complement strand
AGTATGATAGAAATTTTGTACGCTTTTCTCAAAGCGAGATTTTGGCTAATGCCAAATGTCTATTGCTCATAACTTTACACTGCCTACCGAGGAAATCTTTATATAATTTAGTCTGTTTGCAGCAAAACATGGCGTCACAAAATACTGCTGCTCATTGGGCAGAAAACTATGCGGATCAAATTATTCGTATGAAAGGTGATAGAAAGACGTACGTTGTTGAATCTGGTATTACTCCAAGCGGTGTTATTCATGCCGGTAATTTTAGAGAAGTTATCACATGCGATTTAATTAGAAGAGCATTAGAACGAAAAGGTAAGAAAGTTACATTTCTCTATATCTGGGATGACTATGATGTTCTGAGAAAAGTTCCCGTAAACCTTCCAGAACAAAAAATGATTGAAGATAATTTACGAAAACCTGTATTCAACGTTCCTGATCCTTTTGGTTGCCACGATAGTTATGCAAATCATTTTGAAAAAGTGTTTGAAGCTGAAAGTGCACGTGTGGGTATTGATGCAACGTTTGTGTATAATCATAAGAATTATTTGAAATGTGTATTTGCAGAAGAGATTAAAATTGCTCTTGAACATACACAAGATATTAAAGACATTCTTAACGTCTACAGAAAAGAACCTCTTACTGATGATTGGTTACCTATTTTTGTATTCTGTGAAACGTGTGGTAAAGATACGATTAAAAACATACAATGGAACGGAGAGTATACTGTTACATACACGTGTGAATGTGGTCATGCTGACACCATTGATTTTAGAAAGAAAGGAATAGTTACATTACGGTGGCGTGTTGACTGGCCAATGCGATGGCATCATAACAATGTTGATTTTGAAAGTGCAGGGAAAGACCATTTTGCTGCTGGTGGAAGTGTTGATACGGGAAGAAGGATTCAGGAGAAAGTGTACGGTACAGAACATCCGTTTGGTTTTGCATACGAGTGGATAGGTGTCAAAGGCCAAGGACAATTCTCATCATCAAAAGGGAACGTCGTTACCGTATCTGAACTACTTGAAATTTATGAACCTGAGATTGTACGATATTTATTTGCGGGAACACGACCAAATAAAGAGTTTGCTATAAGTTTTGATACTGATGTTCTTGCAATGTATGAAGAATTTGATCGGTGTGAACGAATTTATTTTGGGTTAGAAAATGTTAACGACAAAATTCGTGAGAAAAATACGGTGGCGTACGAGTTAAGTCACATTGGTAAAATTTCAAAAACAGTTCCCTACCAATCAAGTTTTCGACATTTAACAATGTTATTGCAAATCCACAACTTTGATATTGATAAAGTCATTGGTTATTTTGAGAGAGAACTAAAGAATGAATATGATAAAGAAAGGGTACGTATTCGTGCAGCATGTGCAAAAAACTGGATATTAAAATATGCTCCTGACGATTTCAAATTTACTGTACAGCAAACATTCACAGGAAAGTTAGAAAAGAAAGAGAAAGAAGTTTTACATGAACTTTCTACAAAATTAGTAGAAAAGGAATGGACAGATGTTGCGTTACATGAAGAAATGTATGTTCTTTGTACAAATCATGGTATTCTTCCAAAAGATTTTTTTAAAGCCGCGTATATGGTTCTTATTGGGAAAGAAAAAGGGCCACGATTAGCAAGTTTTATTCTTGAGATTGGGAGAAAAAATGTTGCTGAATTGTTTACTCGTGTTTAGTTTATTTGTGTCTGTTATAAATTTTTTCTAATAAAAAATGGTGTGAGCGGCAGGGTTCGAACCTGCGTAAGCACTAAGCTAATAGGTCCTAAGCCTATCCCGTTAGGTCCACAGGAATTGTGTTTGACCACTCCGGCACGCCCACACGAATATACTCTTATTTTGTGGTTCTGTTTTTATACTTTTCTATTTAACCACTCTACTTCCATAAAACTTAAATACTATTTTTGTTAAGAATATAGCATGAAATTGTTTTTTGCAGGAATGGTCCTAGTTTTAGTATTGTTAACAGCGTGTAATCCTTCTGTAATCCCTGATGAACCAATAGTAGGTGAGGATTCATGCATCGAGTTTGATGGTGCGGCGAAAGATAATTGTTACGTAGAAAATGTTCAATGTAGTAAAGTAGAAAATGTTGCTGTTCGTGACGCATGTGTTGCAGAACTGGCAAAGCGTAAGGTTGACATTGCGGTGTGTAATCTTATTAAAGGCGACACATCAAAATCATACTGTCAAGAACAAATTGCAGAATTAACAAACAACCACGATATTTGTGGAGATATCAGTGACGAATATTGGGAAAATAATTGTCACTTTACTTTTGCTGTAAAGAATAATAAAGATGTATACTGTTCATTAATAAACAATGATGAACGAAAACGGGAATGTTTCAAAGAAATAGCTCTTGCAACAGAGAATCCGTTACTTTGTGAATTTCTTGAAGATACAGAAAAAGGAACGTGCCTTATTACAATTGCAAAGTCATCGGGAGACATAACTGTGTGTGACCAAATTGAAGATTCGCTTGTTCGAGACACGTGTAAGTTCCGTGTTGCAAAGAAAATGGGCGATGCGGACTTGTGTGAAAATATTAGTACAACATTTATCCGAGAAACATGTCATTCAGAAATAACGGGTAATTAAACTTTCTTTACTTTTTAGTATAAAATTTAAGCAAAAACATAAGAGAAAAAATAGTTTTATTTTTTCTTGTTCCACGCATAACTTCGTGTAGTAGAAGTTGCGCCATATCCACACGAAGAACATCTTTTTTTTGTCTTATGGTATGTATGACCGCCACATCGTCTACAAATAATATGGGTTTTCTTTCCACTCTTTTTTCCCATACTTGATGTTCCTTTTGTCATGTTTACATTACTCCTAAGTTTGATTCCTCAATGCTGTGTTTATGCTGGTGAAATAATTGTTATTGTATCGCCACGTATAAAAACAGTACCTAACTTCCGTCGTACATCTCCGTCTTTATGTTCTTCTGCTTCGTGTAAAACGACGTTAATATGTATGTCAAACGCTCTCAGTTTTCCTACAAATCGAAGTCCATTCTTTAAATCTACCATAACGGTTTTGTTCCGTGCTGCATTTAATGTGTCAAGTGGTCGTGATTGTTCATCCATTTTACTAAAACCCTCCTCGTGAATACGATACAAAGAAAGAGGTTGCTATATAAACCTTTTGCTTAGTTTGAGGAAAACATTATAAAGAAACATATACTTTTGAGTGCTATGGCAAATTTCATAAAACTGCAAACTGCTATCAAAGATTATGACACCTATCGTGAGGATCTTATTAAGAAAAGTAGGGACGTTCTCAAACTTAGCAAACTATTAATTTATGCCGTTCATCGTGACGACATGAAAACTGCAGCAGGTTTGTTAACCAATATTGAAACTGAAAAGAAGAAATTAGACGTCATTGCGAAAAAGAATCTTCGGTTAATGGGTGAAGGAAGTTATAAAGTAGCTGTACAAGAATATGTTGAGGCAGTATTGTATTATCATTTTGTGACAACGGGAAAACTTAAAGATGTAGGTGTTTTACCAGAACATTATGTATTAGGTCTGGCAGATCTTCCTGGAGAATTAACGCGGCGAGCAGTGTTCCTTGCAGGAAAAGGGCATGTTGATAAAGTTGTTCACATAAAAGATCTTGTTGACATGATTTATGGTGAATTGTTAAAGTTTGATTTTAGAGAGAATGATATTAGACGAAAAGTTGATGCTGTGAAGTATGAGTTACGAAAGTTAGAAGATTTGGTTCTTAGTTTACGGATGAAAAATAATTAACAACCGTTATGATTTTTACATTGCATGCCATATTCTCCATAGATTTTTTTATTTTCGGGATTTTTAGCATACATAACATAATCCAATCCGTTTGAATCCATACTTGAAATGATTAGTGCCGTATTGAAACCTTTTGGTGAAAGTTCTGTTATTGCATATTTGCCTTCCCTTTCAACCATAAAATCCATTTTGTCCTTTTGGTGTTATTCCAAGAACTCTTGTAGAAAGACTCTGCGTTCTAACTTCTTGAACAATAGAAAACCATAACTTACCGGAACCTGCCGGAACAACAACAAAAGAGGGATTATCTTGAACAATTTCTTTTGCATGGTCAAAATACGCTTCTGGTATAAAATCAGTATAATCCTCAATCGAGCCAGAAAACTGTGTTCCTTTTCCGCTCCCGTTTATTCCTTCGAATACGATGAATGTTCCTCGTTGTTGTTTCATTATTCTGTTCCTCGTTGTATTTCTGTGATGTCTTGTTCTCCTCTTTTGATGTCGAATTCTCCTGGTGTTTTGTCTACGTGTAGTGGTACTTCTAGTTCTTGTTCTAGATAGTCCGTTATTTCTCCTGCCAGGGTTCTTAGTGTTGGGTGTATGAATCTTGAGTTCCGTAGTTCTACAAGGTAGGTTACTGCTGGTAGGTCTCCTGTGAATTTGTTTGTTGTCAGGTATCCCATTGGAGTGTAGTATTGTGCTTCTTCTGGGCTCACTCCTAATGATGTTATGTTCTCTTTTATTCTTTCTAGATGTTCTGGTAGCTGTTCTTTTATGGTTGGTGCGAGGTTTTCTTCGTACCAGGGGTGGAATCCTAGTTCTGTGGTTAAAAGTGGCATTCGCTGTTGTACTGCTCTGTGCCGTTGTATGTCTCTAAATGATCCGAAGTCTAGAGTGTAGTGTGTTGTTAGTGTTCCTAGTTCTGCTAAGTATTTTGGGAGTTCTGTTTTTTCTGGTCTTGTGGTGAGGAGTTTTTTTGCGTGGTTCCATAATTCGTTTTTGTCTATTGTTGTTGTGATGGTCGTTTCTAGTCCTTGTCTTGGGCAGTGATAGTAATAGTCTTCTGCTATGAGTTCTTGGTATGCTTCTTGTTCCGGGTAGCGTTTTGTTGGGAAGCTGTTTGGGTGTTGTTCTCTTAGTGCTTCTTCTAGTGTTTCTGCTACAGTTCTTACTTCTTGTAGCGGATGGTGTCGTAGGAAGAGTAGTCTGTCTCTTGCTAATCTCATGTTTGTTGTCCATGAGACATTCGTTTGCGCTCCTGCTGGTAGGAGGCTTCTTGTGATATCAAATGCTCTTGCTCGTATTGCTTTGGTGTAGGTCTTTTCGTCTTGTCCTTGTTCTCTTGGGTGTTGTTTCATTAATACTTCGGCAGTTGGTTCTATTGCTGAGAGGTAGAATGTTCTTTCTTCTTCTAGAAGTTTTTTTCCTTCTGTGCTATTTGTTGGGTCGAAGAATGGTTGTTGTGAGAAGTCTATGTATCGTGTTGATGATTCTTGCCCTTTGTAGAGTTGTGAGTCTTGTAGTGCTTTTGCTGTGAGCATGGATACTCCGTCTATGAATGCCACTGTTTCCCCGCAGTCTCCTATGGATTTGTGCCCGTACCCTATGTAGTAGGTGTTCATAAATTTTCCTGATTCAGATGTGCGTAGTTTTTCTAGCACCCCTCTAAATCCTCCGAGGCTTCTTGAGTAGAGTGCTTGCATCATTGCAGTGTCTTCTTCTGTGATGGCTGATTCTTTATTGAGTACGTGTACTTCTCCTCCCCAGGGAAGTTTTCTTTCAGAGTGAAATTGTGGATTGTAGAATTCTTCTTCCATTAAAATTACATAAATTTTTTTTCTTTTTATACTCTTAGCTTTTTTGTTATATATGTTAGAGTTCTGCGAATATTTTGCATGCGTTGCAGAGGTTTGTTCTTGCTGGTTCTTTGCATGTTTCGCAGGTGTAGTGTTTTGTTGTTGTTTCTTTTTTTCTTAGTTCTGGTATTATCGTTTGAAAGTTTTTTACTATAGCTTTTTTTTGTTTGTTTGGTATTTCTTTCATCCATTCTCTTGTGTCTACTCTGTATGTTCCAAAGGCGCATGGGCATTTGTCGTATAGGATGTTGAATGCTTGTTTTTTTGCGTACGCTTTAATTTCTGTTTCAATTGCTTCAGAAAAATTTCCTGAAGAAATCACTATGATTCCTTCTAATTCATTTAAAAGTACATTATCTATAATCTCTCCAACACCAAGCTCTTTATGAGTGCTTCCAGTAATATCAGCAAAATTATAAATTTTGACCACCATAATTTGCTTCACATTAAACCAAAACATCAATAATTGATTCTGATACAGTAATTTCACGATTATCACACAATGCTAAGTAACTTGCTAAAATAGCTTTCTTCACATGCATTCCAGCTAAAAGATCAATCCTGGTGTCAATACCATGTTTTTGTTCCATTTGTGTTCGATCTGAAACAACACTATGTTCTGGTCTGGCATAATGACTTCCAGAAAGAAGTTGTCTTTTTATATTTCTTCTAAGATCTTTTTTTACTTGTTGCGTAGAATCTAACTTTCCGAGTAGTGCTTCCAGAAAACCATTATTTGCTTCATGACTAAGCAGAGCAATCCGTGGTTCAACTAAGTCCTCATCAGCCGTTCCTCCAAAGTAAACCAGATCTTCGTCAAATAATTGGCGATGTGGACCATACTCACCAAATGCCGTAACTTCTCCTACAGAACTTGATACTAACACCACTGGAATTTCACTTCTACGGCAGGCTTCTAGCGGCAACCTAAAGGTCTCTTCAGAATCTTTCATTCTTAATCCAGCTGATCCGGTTGCTTGAATCACTAATGCCCTTGGAGGACAAGCCTGAACAACTCTTTCTAAATAATTGGGATCTGTATTTGCTCTTTGAAATGAAATGTCTGTAAAGTCCATATCATCATTTATCGTTCCTGTATACTTCTGCCAGAACTCTTTGATTCTTTCCGTTAATCTTGCACTGTAACCTAGTTCTTCTTGACAAAGAGCAGATAAAACTTCTGGCCACCATTCGTTTCTTAAATTAGACCCTTTTTCTTTGCCTCTACAAAGATGTTCAACTAAAGCCAAATAATGTGGCACCCTACTAACAACACGATCTTTTGAACTTTCATAATTAACTAATTCAACAACATCACGTGTTAACTGCTCTGGAGTGTCATCAACAGACCGTTGCTTTAAACTTTTCAAACGATTATCACTATACCCATGTAAAGTTATTAAAGGAACACGGCCACGCCCACCAACAATAACCTGATCACTATAATCTAAAGTATCATCTTCTAAATTTTTTCTGTATTCAATAAATCTACTAAAAGATCCGCCACCATTTAGTACAGATTCCCTTAGTTCACCATCACGGCCAATCAATTTCTCTAATTGAACCCGAGCAAAAGAATGGTTTCTTCTTTCAGCAAGATCATCTTCCATGTCTCCACGAGAAAAATATAAAGAACTCAATCTATGAAAATCCTTACCATAATCTCGACTATGCCAATCAAATGATCCGTCGGGAGTATCTATCCTACTTGTAATAACTCTGCCGTTTGGTCGAACTTGAAAAATACCGGAACGCCCTCCATAAGCTGAAAAATATCCTCCTGTAAAGGTGTTAACAGAAGCGTCAGATCCTTCTTTATCAGATGCCTTTATAGAACCACAAAGAACAAGTGGGATGGTCAGAACTTCATTTCCAATTAAGGCTAGGATGTTGGCGTTAACATTCATTGAGTCTGTGCCGCAAAAAGCTAGAATTCCGTCTACACTAGAAACATAACGCATAGCACTTCTACCCAGATCTAATACATGTGCTCTAGGATGATCAGAACCGTCACCATGCATTAATGTCTGAGCCGGCTTAAAGGTTGCATAAGGAACTTGTCTTAATGAATTTAAGATAACTTGTCTCGGTCCAGATGCGGCATATGAGCGACCCCCGCCAGATTGCGACATCTCACTAGCAACAGTGCCTCCAGTCCAAAAGCAGGTTACGCCCATCTTTTTCATATTCTAAGATCAAAGTTTATCATAGTATATAAACTTTGTGCCCCCTCACTACTCACTAATGACAAAACCAAAAGATTTATAAATAGGTATTACCTAAAGAATATTATGAAAATACTTGCTCTAAGTGACATACATGGAGATAAATCACTTGTGAGAGAGATGGCTCAAAAAGCGGCTGAGAATCAGGTAGATCTTGTGCTGTTAGCAGGAGATTTTGTTGCTCCTGACGGTTCTATGGACGGTCTTGTAGGTCCGTTTAAAGAAAAGGGTATTGAAGTGGGCGTTTTACCTGGAAATCATGAAGGTCTTGCAGAGGTAGGTTTTCTTGTCGATAGGTATGGTGTCAAGAATCTTCATGGGTATGTCTTTAAGAAAGGTGATGTTGGCATTTTTGGATGTGGGTATGGTAATATTGGTATTCATCAATTATCAGAAGAAGATGTTTTTAAAACATTACAAAAAGGACACGATGCTCTTAAAGATATTAAAACAAAGATTATGCTTACTCATACACATCCCGAGAATAGTGTTCTCGGCTTAGGCTTATTTCCCGGTTCAGAAGGGATTCGAAAAGCAATAGATATGTTTCAACCAGACTTTCATTTATGCGGACATATGCACGAAACGGAAGGTATTGAAGAGAAGATTGGCAAAACACGCGTTATTAACGTCGGTCGGAAAGGGAAGATTATTGAATTGTGAAGATACCAAAAATATCATTTTCTCCAAAACATTTTAGAATACGCCTCATTTTTTACTTCTAATGGAACTATTAGCGCCTGTTGGAAATTGGACAATGCTAAGGGCGGCAGTCAACGCAGAAGCAAATGCTGTTTATTTTGGTGTTAAAGGATTTAACATGCGTGCATCGTCAACAAATTTCGATTTAGAAGAAATGCGCGACGTAATTGATTATTGCCATCAAAACAATGTCAAAGCATATTGTACAGTTAATATCATCATTCTTGAAAATGAATTAGAAAAACTCCATACTATTCTCCAAACATTAAAAGATTCGAACATTGATGCAGTTATATGTTGGGATTTAGCAGTTATCAAGACATGTAAAGAACTAAAGATTCCGATCCATCTTAGTACACAAGCATCCGTCAGTAATTCTCAGTCTGCATTACAATGGAAAGAATTTGGTGCGGAACGGATAGTTCTCGCAAGGGAGTGTTCATTAGAAGATGTGAAAGATATCAAAGAAAAGACAAACATGGAAATCGAGGTTTTTGTGCATGGTGCACGATGTATCTCATTATCTGGCAGATGTTTCATGTCACAAGAATTGTTCAATAAGTCTGCAAACAGGGGAGAGTGCTTACAACCATGCCGGCGGGAGTATACAGTTACAGATGAAGAAGGAAAACAGATGGTCATAGAGAATAATTTTATTATGAGTGCTAAAGATTTATGTGCATTACCTCTTCTTCCAAAATTGATGCATGTTGATTGTCTTAAAATTGAAGGACGAAACAGAAGTGCAGATTATGTGTTTAAAGTGGTTTCAATATATAGAGAAGCATTAAATGCAATTAAAAAAGATACTTTTACTGATGAACTTATCACGACATTAACCATTCGATTACAAGAAGTATACAATAAAGATTTCTCACAAGGATTCTTTGTTGCGTATCCATACCATAAACGATGTGACGAATATGGAAGTAAAGCAACAACACGGAAAATCCTCCTTGGAAAAGTAAGTAATTTCTATACCAAAATCAGTGTTGCAGAATTTACTGTTGAAAGTGAAGGTTTCAAACTAGGCGATACACTTTCGTTTGAAGGACCAACAACAGGATATCATGAAGAAGTTGTGCGTGAAGTTCATACTGATAACGATAAAAAAGGGACAGCAACAAAATATGAAAAAGGAGAAACGATTTCTGTTCAGTGTAGCTCTAAAGTACGTGAGAATGATAAAGTGTATCTTATTAAGAAAAAGGAATAATTTATTAACACAAAAAATATTTTGTTTGTTATGATAACAGATTGTCCCGAATGCGGAAAGAAGCTCCATGATGGCCAACACAAATTTGCAGACGGTGTGTTTGCTGTTCAATATTGCAAAGGTTGTGGATTTCGAAAGGAAACACCTGTAGAATAAGGGTAACAAACTCAGATAAATCACATCCCGGGCAGTTTCCCACCCATACGTTTCATCATTTTTCCTATATCTTTTTCCCCTTTGAACATTTTTAACATTTTTTTACTTTGCTTGTATTGTTTTAACAGTTCTCTTACTTCGCCAATTTTTATACCCGATCCCGCAGAGATTCTGTCAATACGTTCTGTGTTCATAACGTCGGGGCTTTCTAATTCTTCTTGTGTCATAGAGTCCATCGCAATTTTCCACTTTTCCAATTTGCCTTCTTGAACATCTAACATTTCTTTTGGCAATTTCATTGAACCCATACCAGGAATCATTCCCATGATTTTCTTGAACGAACCCATTTTTTTCATTGCTTTCATCTGTTCGTACAAGTCAATAAGATTAAATTCTCCTTTAAGAAATTTTGCTTGCATATCCTTCGCCTGATCTTCACTAATGACTTCCTGTGCTTTTTCCAAAAGAGTTTCAAGATCTCCCATGCCAATAAGTCTTCCAACGAACCGTTGCGGGTGAAACACTTCTAAATCGTCAATCTTTTCACCAACACCAATAAACTTTATTGGTGAATTTGTGACTGAACATGCTGATAATGCACCACCACCCTTTGCTGTTCCCTCTAACTTTGTGACGATAACACCAGTAACATTGCATGTGTCATGGAATGCCTGCGCTTGTTTCTGCGCGGCTTGTCCTATGTCAGCAGATAATACTAAAATTCTTTCGTCTGCTTTTACGGCCGAATTAATACTGTTTAACTCACTGATTAATTCTTCAGAAAGAGCATCTCTTCCCGCAGTATCAACAAGAACAATATCATATTCGTTAAACTTTTTTTCAAAAGACATGTAAATGTTTACGGGATCCTTTTCATCTTTTATTCCAAAGAAGTCAATACCAACATTTTCACATAACTGTTTTAATTGTTCGTATGCTGCCGGTCGCCACGTGTCTGTCTGGATGGCAGCGACTTTATATCCCCTCTTCTTGTAATATTTTGCAAGTTTTCCACACGTCGTTGTTTTTCCTGAACCGAACAATCCGACAAGCATGATTTGTGTTGGTTTCTTCTCAATCTTAATTTCTGACGATTCTTTTCCTAAGAAATTTGTAAGTTCCTCGTAAACTATTTTTACCAGATGTTCACGTTTTGTTATGCCTAATAGTGTTTTTTCCTTTGCCCGTTCTTTAATTTTTGTACTTAATTTGAATACTAATTGAACATTTGTATCTGACTGAAGAAGTGCACGTTGAATGTCTTTTACCAATTCATTAATAAGTTTTTCATCTATAAAAACAGATCTTGTTATCTTCTGTAACGTGCTCTTTAACGAATCTCCAAGTTTATCAAGGACCATTATACTCCAGAATAAATGTGTTTATTTAAAGGTTATTGTGGCGTTTATTATATTCCTGCACCTTTTCGTATGTCACTTATTTTTCGGGATCCTAAACCAATGAGTGATATCATTTCTCTTCCCGATAAACCATTTTGGCCTAAATAAACTACCGCTTCTTTCTCAGCTTCTGCTGGTTCTAGTCCAAACTCTTTTCCTATCTTTTCTGCTCGCTTCCTGTCATTACTTGACATTTCCATAAACCTATATGCAATTGCACATTTCCTCACTTCTTCTGAACCTATGTGTACTAGTTTTGCAACTTCGTCCATGTTACCTTTTCTGTAAAAATGTCCAACAGCACATACTCTGATAACAGCGAGATTTATGGTAGTCTGTTCAGCGATTGATTCAAGAGTCTGTTTTTGTTGTAAGAAATATTCTGCAACAGCGCCAACTTCTTGTGGAGTAAATGTCGCATATTCAATGTTTGGAAGTGACTCTTCTTCATGAAATTCTTGATGATATTTAATTATGTGATGAACAACATCACAGGGTGAAACGCTTAAATAATCAGCGATTGAAGATACTGGTTGATGGCTCCTAAAGTATAAAACCCCTGCACTATTTATTTCAATTGTTCCTTCGTCTCCGGGTGGACCATTTGAAAATAGTTGTTTTACATTTATAGGATGTTCTCCATTTTGACTATCAAATCGTATAACTGCAGTTCTATACTCACCCTGAGAATCAATCTCTACTGAGCCTGGTGCCCCATTTCTGTCTCCAAGGAAAGTGTCAATTAACTTTTCTAATGCAGCAGGATTCTGAGCTTCAAACAATCTATATGTACCCATACATACTCATCGAGGTGACTTTTCATATAAATAAGTTTCCATCCTAGAGTAACAAACAAGAATGGCTCTGGCAAGATCATATATCTGTATCTTCTTCCGTATCGCCTACATTTTCTGGCCTAAACACATCTAAATATATAAGTTGCCCTTCTTCTTTTTCTGTTGGTTCTGGTTCCTTTGGCATAATACTAACAAGATATTCTACAGTGCAATGAAGAGCAGCAGCAACTCGTTCTGTACTTCCATCGTCCCCTAATCCACAGATTTCTGCAAGGTCCTGTTCTTCAATGTTATGATATACAAAAACCGCTTTAGGAAGTTCTAATTCATACATGTCTGCTACTTCTTCAAGCACACGTTCTAAAGGCCTTCCTCCAATAACACATTCGTTCCGCACTAATGCAATGATATTTTCTCTTTCAATATATTCTCTCTCTTTTAGAGATATGTATTGTTGTGTTGGATCTGAAATTCCTGTTCCTTTGGAAATCCTAACAATAGAAAATGTTGTTCCATTCATGTCCGAACTGTCAAACAGTTCTTCAATTCTCAATCCTTGTCGCAATGCGGCAATAGAAAGTTCTGTTAATCCCTCTTCCAGTTCATCCAGAGTATCCCAAGAAACTTGGATACGTTGACCAACACGTAAAGAATCATATTCATCCATATTTCTTGAGAAAGTGTGATGTATTATAAAAAACTAATTCAACTCCAATAGGCATGTTCCCGTAGTGAAGAAAAATGTGGGCCTGCGGGGAAAGTCGATGCTTCGCATCTCGTTCTGTTTCTGCGAAACATATTCGAACCCCAATCAGCCGGTACCTTCCAAACTTTTTTTGCAAGTTTGTCCGAAGCCGGTCGTACTATCCATTATACTACAGGCCCAACATAGGGAAAAGCTTATATCCTTTTATAAAGTTTATTTCTCTGAATGGTATATCACCATATTTTCTGGTGGAAGTTCTTCCCTCAAAAAGAGTTGAATCAGATTTACATTTCGGTTGCATTACGTAACTTTGCTCTCTCTTTGACATCTCTTTTTGTTCCTCTGTATCTCTATAAAGAACTTGGATTTACGTTACAGCAAACACTTTACTTTTATTTATTCTACTCTATAATCTTTGCCATTACTACCCCTTTGGCTGCGAAGTTCTCTACTCGATACGGAATAAAACATTCAATTCTTCTAAGTGTTCCTCTGTATATCATATACCTTTTGTTACTTTATATGCTCCCAGTGTTTAACACTCCCCTTATTATCATAAGCACATTTATGGGTCTGTCTATTGCATTTTACTGGATGGGAATGCATCTTGTGTTCCAACGTGCAAGTGACCATAAACATCGTGGAAAAGAAATTGGAAAACGTGAGGGAATTTCTATCATTGCTACATTGTTTGGACCTCTTGCAGGCGGTTTTTTCATTAAGTTTTTTGGGTTTAAACCGCTTTTTATTGTAACATCAATTATATTATTTTCCTCTGCAGGATTTCTTTTTCTAAGTAAAGAAAATCATGTTCGATACACATTTTCTGTTCGGTCAATCACAAACAAAAAATATTGGAAAAACTCTTTATTCTTTGTATCGCGAGGAACAAGTGTTATGGCAACAGGTGTCCTTTGGCCATTATTCATTTTCACTATTCTTAATAATTACGTTTCTCTTGGTTTAGTAGGCTCGGTACTTGCTGGCGTTGGCGCAATTCTTATTATCGGAACTGGTTATCTTAGTGATCATATCGATAAACGTAAAATTATCCGTTACATTACTGGATTTGTATCCTTGTCTTGGTTCGTTCGTGCATTTGTTACGACGGTAAGCCATGTTTTTGGTGCAACGGTTTTTGGTGCAATTACAATGGGGATAAACGAATCGCCAATGGCAGCATTAGAATATGATAAAGCACGATATAACATCACCGAATATTTTGTTAATCGCGAACTCTTTATTTGTTTAGGTAGGATTTTAATTTTGACGTTTGTATTAATGACGGGGAGCATTGCAGGTTCGTTTATTTTCCAAGGATTTATGAATCTTGCAGTATTATTATTTTAAAACGAGGAGGTGACTGGTTAATTTGCCAGTCTTATTTTGACATGTCAGAGAATGATTTTTTATGCGGCTTGATGGAATTACAGTACGGTGTTGATGTTAAAGAGACGTTACAATCTCTTTCTTCTTCCGTTCCATGGGCACGAGGCTGGCCAGAAGACAAAAAATCGTTCTGGAACGCAGAAGCATTCATGTGGGGACGGAAAATTAGTAAAGAAAAAAGGTCGTTGATAAAACAAGAACTTTCTTTTCTTTCTGGAAATAACTTAGATATTGGTTGTGGTGCATATTCGTATATTAAATCTGTAGGATTTGACATTTCTCCCAAGATGCTTGATTTTAATGACAATTGCACAGAGAAAGTGTGTGGGGATGTAGAAAAACCATTGCCATTTTCTTCAAATACGTTTGATTCTGTAACTTCAATTTTTGTTTTGAATTATGTCACAAATCATAAACAATTATTGTCTGAGATTTCACGAACTCTGAAAGATAATGGGGAATTTGTAATGGTATTGTCTTCAAAAGATATTAATGGGTGGCAGAAACAGAAAGAAGTAAATAGTTTTGAGAGTAGTGGGTGGACAACATTGTTAGAAAATATCGGATTTAACCTTACCTTCTATGAAAAAGATGGTTTGTGGTTCTGGAAATGTTCTAAAAATAAGACATAAAAATAAAAAACTTATTAAATGCAACCAACATAATAGATTAAAAAAAGGTGAATAATGGCAGAAGGTTCTTTTTATAGGTATCCCCACGGAAGGGAAGATTTACTTAAAGAGTTTGGTTTTAATGAGGAAGAGGAACGAGAAGTCCTTCAGTCAATATATGAAAAGACAGGTTTTCCTACACCTAAAAAGTTTTACCGTCTTTCATGGGAAATGTACGATTTAAGTCTTGAAGAACCATATTTTTGGATGTTGGAACAGTTTCAGCAAACATTTCCTATCATTGAAAAATTAGAAGATGCGTTCGGCGCATCAGAAAATTCTGCATTTTTTGGCGTGACCCAACAGCGTTTAGGCGCACAACAAGATAAAATTTCTCAGTTCTTAGCAACAACAGGAAAGATGATCAAAGAATTATTTCAAATGGTACGAGAATTACGTATACTTGATGAACGATTAGAATATTATGATGAAGCACAGAAACAAGTGAATAAACCGTTACGTGAACGAAAGAAAGGTGGGGAAATAACTCTTAAAGGGATGTTTATTGACCTTGTTCAGGGTGGCGGTAAAAGTGCTGCATCCGTGTATGGTATGGCGCGGGAATTAGAGTTTATTACGTTACCGGACCTTTTTTTTGATGCGCCACCGTTTAAAGATTCTGACGAAATGGAAAGGTACATTGGCGACTTACGAAAAGATTTTAATGAAAATCTTCTCCGTGTTTTATTACGACATTTACGAAATTTTATCGAGTGGAAAAAAAGAACGCATAAAGAACATGAACAAAGGCGGCGGTTCATGCTACAATACCTCCTTCAACATTTTGAAATCATTAAAATGTACATTACCTGGGTAAAACCATACCTTAAACATGTTGAAAAACTTACTCTTAAACAAAAAAGTATGAGTTCTCCAGAAATGGTTGCGGCGTTTGAAAACAGTATGCTTGACATTGAGCTCCTTGCACGAAAACGTGATCCAGAAACGGGGGCAAACGGATGTGTCTTAACAACATTTAATTATCGTACACGGCCAGAACTGAAAGTTGTCCAGGACGGATATCAACGCGGTCCTGTCCATATTGGTCGTTTCGAAATGAATATTCGAGTTTATGCGTGGAGTGATGCTCAGGTTGAATCATATAAGAAAATGAAAGACAGAGAAAACTTTATCCTTATGGGTGAAGTATCGTCATCTGTGCAGAAAGCAATGGAGGCGCTTGGAAGTGAGTTGGATACCTACCTTGAAGAAGCACGAATGAATGTAGATGTAACTAAAAAGAACAAGGAAGCAAAAGAACCTATGAAAAGGACGTTAATGCAACAGTTCCTTGGTGATTTTTATACTTTTAAGAAAAAGGGTGGGAAAGCCGCTACTCAAAGACCAAAACAAAATTATAAAACCAAAGAAGCGTATAAAAGTGCATCTGGTGCAGTTGTTGGTCATGCAATGTTTCATATCTGGAACCATTATAAGAATTTTAAGAAAGCACATAGAATGATTGCGTGGTAAACGTTTTTATAGTCCTTTGTTTTTCTTTATGGTATGGCAGAAGATTCTCTTAAGAACATTCCTCCCGAGGAACGAATAAAAAAACTGAAAGAACTTGAAAAGAAAAAGAAGCAAGAAATAGAGGAAGCACAGAAAGCCATTCGTGAAAGTGAAAAAGAGATTACAGAAAAGCGAAAGTGGAAAGATAAGGTTCCTATTCCGGAACTTGCAAAGAACGATCTTGTAGGATTAAGTGAAGAGGGTAAAGCTGTTCTGAAAGAATGGAAAGGTCTCGAAGAAACTGTCCAGAAAGAAACTACTGGTATTCCTACTTCTTCTCAACGTGATCATTTTGAAGTTCAAGCTGCCGAATATATTCATGCATTAAGTCAAAAGCCAGCAGAAGAATTGCTTCAAAGTGCGGAAAGTCTTAACAGGATGCATGATGAGAAAGGATATTTAACTTTAGAAGAACAGCATGAAGCACGTAATTTATATAATGCGCTTAATGAAAAAGAATCTGCGGGAGAAGCTGGTTTTTATGGTGGATTTACAGAAGAAGTTGCTACAATAACATCAATGACAAAACGTGTTACAGGCCGTTTACTTGATAGGACATATCACACAAATAAAAGCTCTGGAAATGATATGTACAAACAATAAGTTATGTTTTAAACTATTCTATTTATGTATAAAATAAGTAGAAAATAATTCCTATAACAAATAAAATTCCACGTCCAATGACAAGGGTCAACTTACCAGTTCTTTCTTTTTGTGTTAGATTTTTCCACATTGTATGGTTTTCTTTCCATTTATCTTTGTTCACAATACCAATGCTCATAAATATTAATCCCATTATCCACAGTGCTGGGTTATCAAACAATAAACTTAATGGTAACTACATAATTCCCATAATGAAAAATGTATAATAATCTGGTTCGTGTTCTTTCTTACGCTTTATTACGAACATAAAAACGATGCCAAAAATAACTATTAAACTAAGAATTGCTATCATTATCCACGCTGTGGCATCCATGTTGTATGAAATCTTTTAGACATTTATATAAATTCTTTTTGGAGAAATATAATTATTAAATACAATATTATATTACTTTCAATTTATGAATAAACTTATTTTATTACTTGGTGCAATTTGTGGTTTTACGATTTCTTATTTTCTTTCGGGCAAGACGGAAGGTCAACAAGGAATAATAAAATCTTTTATCTTTACGGTTGGTCAATATAATGTTCATATACATCATTGGATAATAGCATTAATTATTCTTATTGCTTTACTTTACTTTGGATTTTATAATGACTTTGTTCATGGTTTATTATTAGGATTAATCATTCAAGGATTAATGTATAGAGATTTTTATAAGTTTATTTCTCATGTGTAAATGGTATGTTATTGAGTATTATTCTTAAAGTATGGACATAAAACTTTATATACACTTAAACTTTTCTTGAACACATGGTTGAGTTCGGTAGCGGCAGGTATATGCCGATGGATAGGGGATACGTTGATGACATGGGTGCAGACCATGGTTTTCCCGGAAGTGCAACAAATTCTGAACAGATAACAAATGACGCAGGTGTAGGAATAGGAGACATAGGAGTAAGTCTAGGGCTTGGTCCCGTTCCAAACATTCCCGCTGTGAGTGCAAAGATTCGTGCAGGATCGAAGACTATGGAACTTGGTTTTATGGGGATGGGGAAAGGGTCTGGTCAGGGACATACTCCTGAGATGTACGGAAAAGTACAACGTCAAGCATTACGTGAAATACAAACTGCGAACAGAGTAGATTTTACAACACATTCAAGCGTTGGTGTTATGGGACTTGCAGGGATGGACCAACAAGGAAATTTTAATAGACAAAGTAAGAAACAAGCCGTTGACGAAATTAGAAGGGCTGTTGACTTTGCAGCAGACGTTTCTCAGGGAGGTCCTGTTGTTGTACATACTGGCGAATTCTTCAGGCCGTTCGTTGATGCAACATGGAATAAAGATCAGAATTTTAAAATGTACGACGACGAAGAGGGGAGAGCATCGTTTCGTGTTATTGACAGAAGAACTGGAAGGGTTATTGAAGAAGCACGAAAGAATCGGAAAGTTGCACGCCCTATATGGAACACTGCAGAAAAAGGAAAAGAGTATATAGATAACGGCGTAACAAAAATTGCCGATTCACAATATGATGAAAATGGGCGACTAATTTATGTAGATTATTATGGTAAAAGAATATCGGATGAAGATCGTGTTCCAAAATTTAATCCCGATACGGGGATATTTGAAGTACGGCAACTTACCTGGGATGATCTTGTGAAAGAATCTGAGCAAATGACAAAGAGGGCACAAGAAGTATGGCGTGCATGGAAAGAAAAAGGTGGCAAAGAAAGTGATAAAGATTTTGAGAAGTCATATTGGGGGCGGTTCAAAAACGCAAAAAGCGTTGGTGAGATTAAAGTTCGACCGGAAGAAGCATATATTATTTCCACGCTTGAAACAAACGCTGCGAACAGTCGTGGTTGGGCGTACTATTACGGTGGAAGTTTCGACGAACACATTGAAAACATGATAAAATTACGAAAAGCGTACGATTTCTATAAAAAAATTGAAGATGAAACTGATGAAGATGAAAAGTGGCGATTGAAACGTCAGGCAGGAAGCAGGTTCGGTGACCTTGTACCAGAAGACGCAAAATTTCCATCGAAAATAATTGAACGTTTGATGCGTGACGAAGATCGACAAATTAATCAGTCAAAAGAAGCGTCAGCATCACAGTGGGCACAGGCAGAAGAGTCAAAGGAAACTATTCGAAACGTTGAAAGTGCAGAAACGTACGCACTCCGAGAGTCGTTCGATTCGTACGCTGAAGCGGGAATTTCTGCAATGAAACAATCTCAACGACTTGAAAAGGAAGGAAAACTGAAAAAACCTGTTCAGGTTGCAATGGAAAACCTTTTTCCAGAAAGTTATGGTGCACATCCTGATGAATTAATTACATTGGTTGAAGGTGGCAGGAGACGTATGGCAGAAATGTTGGTACAACAAGGTCTTTCAGAGGAACAGGCAACAAAACGTGCACAGGACCACATTACTGCAACGTTTGACACGGGCCATTTTAATATGTGGCGAAAATATTGGAACAGTGATCCCAAAAAGAGTATTGAAGAGAATGATAAAAACTTTAACAAGTGGATGTTAGGTAAAGTTGAAGAACTTGCAGAAAAGAATATCGTTGGCCATTTACATCTTGTTGATAATTATGGATATCAGGATGATCACCTTGCACCTGGTGAGGGAAACACACCTATTAAAGACATGGTAAAAATATTTAAGAAGCATGGATATAAAGGGGAGATGATTGTTGAACCTGGTGCTGATTATACGACTGATGTGTCAGGATTTCATTCTGTTATGAAAACGTGGAAAATGTTTGGCAGTTCTGTATACGGTTCTGGTTCTGGTGGTACTCAACGGGGTTCTTGGGGACAAGTACAAAACAGCTATTTTGGTCAGACACAACCTCCATATTTTACGTTTGGTGCGTACGGTCCGTCAGAAGATTGGACGTTGTGGTCTGGTGTGCCGTTAGAATAGGTTGTTTTTACTTTTTAGTAATAAGTGACAAAATATTTTTAAATTAGTATAAATGTTTTCTATTTATGACACAAACATTTTATGAACATATGGCTCAGTTTTTGAGAGATAAAGATGCAAAAGATGTAGTTGAAGTTGGATTAGATGTTCAATTGAGATTGGCAAGGGCATTGTCTTCCCATTGTAGAAAGTTTTATTCAGTTAATTTTTCAGAAGACCATGCACGAATGCAAGGATGGTATGAACTGGCAAGAGACATGGGTGGTGTTACTAATCTTGAATTCTTGAGTGGAAATGTTCTTGAATTACCGAACTTATTACCGAATTTGATTGATCACGCTGACGTTATTATTCTTCAAGGTGTTTTAATTGATGGTACTGGAACGGATACCGACTTGATGTGGAAATATCGAAGAGGAGAATTGGAATGTGATGATGGACTGTGGAGAGAATTAGTTAGTCGATTTAGACAAGCTGAAGAAGATGCATACAAAGGATTTTTACAAGTTGCTAAACCAGGACATATTGTTAGATTTGGAAAACCAGAAGAAGATAAAAAGTTTAAAAACATGTTAGTTGATAAGTTGAGAGTAGATCCAACGCGCATCCAAACTAAAGTATTATTGTATGGTGATACTGGTAATGTTGGGAAAGCGTTTTTTATAGACAATTCTTAGAACAATCTCTAATAATGAATTAAAAAACCGGGCCGAAACAAGATGTCTGAGCCCGGAAAGAAGGTTGGTTGGTTTCTAAAAATGGAATTATGAAATTTTTGGTTTATATATGATGTTACGTTTGTATAAAAGATATACAAGCTCTTCAGTTGTTAAGTTTGAAACGAACTGCTCTAAATCTTTGTACATCTGACATCACCTATAGTAAAGAATAGTATCTTTTTATAAATCGGTTATGAAGAAGCACTCTAGAAGAAAATTCAGAAGATACTACCATAAAGCTTTTAAACCACGCCCCCAATTTGTTACTGTAAAGTAAATTACGGTGGTTATTTCATGTTCAGGTTGTTTTTTACCCCAGAATGGTTTAATGGTTGGGATATTGTGTTCAACGTAGTTAGTTTGCTTATTGCATTTCTGATTGCTGGATATAGCTGGCGGATTTATCGTATTAACAAAGACACAAAATATGCGTATTTTTCACTTGCATTCATCCTTGTTTTTGTTGGCTTAATATTTAAATCTTTCACAAGTGGTGTCCTGTACTTTTTTCCTGTACGAGAAGTCGTTGCTGATGTGTTACGACCAGTTGCAGGTCAAAGTCTTCAACTGTCAGAGTTGTTCTACCGGGGAGCATTCTTCATTCAAATGATGGCAATGTTAAGCGCCTGGCTTTTAATATTCTTCATATCACAAAAATCACGAGCGCGGCTTAAACGGTTTTATGAAGTAAGTCAAATCGGATTGTTTATCTATTTGGTATTGTTAATTTCTATCGTGAGTAACTTTCAATATTCAGTGTTTTATCTTACAAGCACGGTACTATTAGGGTTAATTGTCCTTAATTATTATAAAAATTATTTGAATTCGCAGAATAAAAACACAAAACGGATCATGTACGCGTTTATGCTCATACTTACGGGAAACGTCTTTTTTGTGTTTGTATCATTTTTCCAGAGTTTTTATGTAGTAGGAGAACTATTTATCTTGATAGGATTTTTACTTCTCCTCTACACGTACAATAGTGTTAAACGGAGATAAAAAAATATATGGCAGCACGACGATCAAGATTAGAACTGATTTACGATATTCTCTTTTCTGTACAGAATAAAGGGGGAAAGATCAAACCTACTCATCTAATGTATAAGTCGAACTTATCCCATAAATTGCTCAATCAGTACCTTGAAGAACTGCTGCAAAAAGAACTTGTCGTTGTTGAGGAAGAATTTTCTAAAAAGAAGCAGAAAAGTACACGAACAGTAGTTATTACTGAGAAAGGTCTAGGTTTCCTTGCCGAATTTAGACGAATGCGTGAGTTTACGGATGCGTTTGGATTGTAATATACTTTATTCTAACTTTATTCTAAAATT
>PCYB01000077.1 GCA_002762845.1 Candidatus Woesearchaeota archaeon CG10_big_fil_rev_8_21_14_0_10_36_11 | reverse complement strand
TTCATGGTAGAACTTACAAACCTAGAACACTTATTTTTAATTAACTGTCAAACTTGGGTTATAACAAACCTCTATATGGGCGTACAGTATTATTGGTTTACAACTGAATCAGACAAGTATGGTACCGTATTAATTGCAAGTGTACAATAAAGAAAAGTTATAAATGGAAGAAGATAAAATAATAATAAAGTAATAAACAAAAAAAATTATCACGTATGTTTTTTTGTATGCTTTTTCAAGAAATGTTCAAACTCTTCAAGCTCTTTTTTTGTGTTAAAAAATAAAAGATGTTTTGCTTTCTCGCTTAAAAGATATCCACCAAGAAAAAACTTGTCAAGTTTATGAAACTTTACTGTTTTTAGTGGAACTTTCTCACTTGTTTTTTTAAACCGTGTCTTTCGTGTTACGTGAAAATGTGTTGGATTGATATGGTACAACTCTTCCATAACTCTAACCTTCTGAATGATGTACGTAAGAACCATATACAAAACAATGAACGATACCCCTAACAAAATTCCTGATAGTATGTTATCTGTTTGCATAACCGAAATAAAGAAAATAAGAATTGCAATAACGGATATCGTCACCGTTTCAATTTTCATAAGCGGACTTTTTTTCTGCGGAAATTTCCATTCAACTTTTTGTGTCGTTGCCATTTTTTTTATTGACCTCGTATTGGTGCATGTGCCATGCTGATAAGCGATGCAGCAAACATCGCAACAAAAACGAGCATGAATGCTATCCCATAATTAACACTTGTTGGGTATATTAAATATGCACTGAAAAAGAATCCTATGATTGCAAGTACCATGAAACTTCCTTTTAATGGGGCAATGCGCCACTTTTTTGATGTATGAGAAGATTGTTCATTCTTGGCGTGTTTTGCCATTACTATCACCTCTTTTTACTAGAAAGGAATACTGTGACGTTTTTAAAGGTTGTGGGAGAATTCAGAACCCTCTCTTAAAAATTCATTCAATAAAACTTTGTAATGATAAATTAACAACGTTCTCTTTTGCTTGCCGTTCTTTGAATTGTTTATTAATCTGGAAGAAAATGTGGTTGTTACAATACGATCTCTGAAGCGGAACACCCTTTTGTATAAGTGACGAAACACATTCGGGTACTAACGATGCCGGCATGTTTGTTTTGTCTGCAATTTCTTGATATGATAATGGTTCCTCTTCAGTATAAAGGGCTAAGAAAACTGTCCTTTCTTCAAACGTAAGTGGCGAGATAGAAACTTCCTCCTGACGAATATTTTTTGTAAGTTGTGTTTGGTCAAGCCGTTGTGATAATTTATCCATCTTTACATCAAGTTCGTGAAGGTAATCAAAAAGCGCTTGAATTTCAGACGTATTTTCGTTTATAGATGATAAGTGTTCTTCTAATGCAGCTCTAATGGTCTCAAAATCTTTCTTCATAGCAATAGCTACCTCTATTATTTTTTTAAGGAGAATGTACCTCAAAAACTCTATCTCCTACTCTTTATTCTACCACCCTCACCCGTTACTATAGCATATCTCATTTGTTTAAATACCTTTCGATTTTGTAGAATGACCTTACCCAAGAATGGTTAGAAAATATATTTAAAAGAATTTCTTTTGTGAATCTATTTATCTCAGTACCAAACTATATAAATATCATCACTACTTTTCTATTCGTATGTCAATTCGTACAAAACAAAATCTTGCAATGGAACTAAGTAAACTGAAAGGTTTTGAAAAACCGTCATTTATGTTAGAACAGTACGCAACGCCTGCACATATTGCTGCAGATTGGATTTGGCAAATGGCAATGAAAGGAGAAGTTGCAGGAAAAATTATTCTTGATGCTGCATCTGGCCCAGGAATTATTGGTATTGGATTATTATTATTAGGAGCACGAAAAGTCTTCTTTGTGGATAAAGATATTGATGCGATGAATCTTTGTATACAAAATTATAACGTTCTTAAAGATGAATATGAAGTAGGTGAAGCAGAATTTATCATTGAAGACGTTTCGTTATTTGATGAACATGTTGATATTGTTGTGCAGAATCCGCCCTTTGGTACAAAAGAAACACATATAGATAAAGTATTTTTAGAAAAAGCGTTTTCTGTTGCTCACGTTGTGTATAGTATGCACAAGTATTCAACACAAAAATTTGTAGAAGCAATTGCAAAAGATTATAATTTTATGATAACTGATGTATGGCGATACGACTTTCCACTCAAAGCAGCGTTTGCATTTCATACAAAACCTATGAAGAACGTTGATGTTGGATTGTGGAGAATGGAAAAAAGATAATTGAAATTTTTTATACATCAAAAAATACGTCAAAGGTCAGTTTTATATTTGCCTCCTGGTCTAAGATTAATATCTCCGTCCGTTAGATCTTCAATCGGGTTTAAAACAGTTCTCATTTTATCAAGTATTATTTTCAATGTTTGTCTCACTCTTTCTCGTGTTAAATTTGTCCGCTCTCCTACTGCAACTTGTGCCATTTCTGGTTTAGTGGCAGACGGTAATACCACGGTAAGGTCTCGGGCTGCTGTGTGACATTGAAGCAATCGTTGAACCTTCTCTTCTGGTGTTATATCTTCGTCCAATTCATGTAAAGAACTTGCAAACCTTCCAATGGCACTAGCAATAATAGAATCCACTCCCATTCAACATCACGAAAATACAGAGTTTAAAGACATTTCGTTATTCAAGAATAGCAAAAGAGTAAATCTTAAATGGGAAATCTCATATTTCTCTAATAAAAACTAATTCACGTGGACCAGTACCAATTCCCATAACATCATGGCCAGCAGACACTACAGAAAGATAGAACGATAAATGGGGATCAAGTCGTTTTCCAACTTCTGCATTGTTTGTTCCGTCAGCATAAATGTGTGACCACGATTTTAAAATTGAGATTAATGGAATACACGCCTTTACAGTTTGATGTTCCGTTAATAATTCATCTCCAGGTTTGATGATATGTCCCACAGGATATTTTTGTTTTGGACTGCCATATTGGCCCGTAACTTCATACGCTGTAACAATACCAAAATTTCCAAATCCTATCCCTCTATCAACAGCATTTCGTACTTGTATACTTTCAGGTTCAACATCATACACAACACAGTCTTGAACCAAATCATCCATACGACAAATTCGTGCACGTTTTGATGTGACGCCAATTTCTGTCCACTTTGCGGACGTGAGTAATGCTTTTGCTTCTGATAATGAAAATTCTGTATAAATTCCTGCAATTTTAACTTTAGAATGACATAATGAATATCCTTCACGTAATGCAGTATTATACGCTTGATTAACTTGATGAAATGCTTCTTCTATCGCATCTTTTTGTACAAAGTCGTCTAATGTTGATGTATACTCAAATGAAACTTTCTTGCCACTTATGGGTGAGGTTGTTGAAAGTGAATGAAGAGCATCTTGTCGTATCAAACCTGCCATCGTAGATTCATTCCCACCGACAGACGTGTTTCCAAATTTGAATACTAAAATACGGCCATACTCAACTTGTGATGGAGTTAAACCAACAGAACCTATCGAACCATGAGCATGAGTTGCAGCTGAGGTTCGGTTTTTACTATACCGAACATCGCTCGAAAGTAATACTGACTGAACACATTCTATAACGCCAGGTTCGCCGCGGCCAACATGAGCATTAACTGCTTTTTGTGTATCACCAATTGTAAACAATCCACCTTCAACTATTTCTAAATGACGAGCATGTAAATACTCTGCAGGGTTTTCATGAGAAAAAAATGTAATCTCATCGGGCGATAATCTCAATTTTAATGCACGAAGTCGGCCATCGTGTACATCACCAACTGTAAGTGCATAACCAAACGTTTTCATGTCAGTAATTCCTAACGATGCTAATCCTTCATCACGTTGAATTCGATCATTTAATTCGGTAATTTGGAAATTAACCTGTGACACAAATGATGCTTTATCATAAAGAACATCTTCAATAGTTGGTGCTTTTTTCATAGCAGCATAGGCAGAAGACATTGTAGCGCCTTGACATGTTGAACCCATTGCATTTGGTTTTCCAACAATATCGTCTGCCCGATTCATTGGTGTTACAAGGGTCGCATGCCTATCAATCATCAAATGAAAATCTTCTCCTAACGTTCTATTCCCTGTCGCTTCTTGAACATCAAGAATTTCTTTTCTGGTAATAAAAAGATTGACGCGAGCTTTATGGCCAACATAATTATGTATGTTAGGATCAGCAACAGTTGGTGGTAAAAGATGTAAACTAAACCCATTCTCTTGCTTTCCTGCATTGTGCGTGTTTTCGTCCGTGATACACCATTTTACATCTCTATTAAGTTCACGAACACCTTTAGCTGCTTTTCCTTTTGCTTCGTCGCCGCGTTGCGCACCAGTAATAAGATATACTAACGTTCTTCCTTCTGGAACGTGAAAATATAACTCGTTTGCTTCTTCTGGAGAAATTACTTCAAATCGCTTTCTTTCAAATGGAGGTAAAAATCTGTCACTTACTCTAAATTCTAAACTGCTTTCACTCATTGGCTGGAAATTAACAGAAACTAATTTGCCCATAATATATCAAATAAACAATTTTTGATTGCTTTAAATACATTCTCTATCCCTAAAATATATACTACAGAAACAATAAAAAATAAATATAACCCAAAAATAACACAAAAGACATAAAAAGGGTATTCGTACACAAAATACTATGCAAAGGAACAAATATCGCTCGTACAACAAGGGTCCTTTACCGAAAGGATGTCAATACTGTGTAAAGGGAGAGAAACTTGTTATTTTTGTAACTGGGAACTGTCCCCGGCATTGTTATTTTTGTCCTGTGTCTGATGAAAAGTATCAGAATGATGTTCAGTTTGCAAATGAACGTAACGTTACTACATTTGCAGACATTTCCAAAGAAGCACGTGCAATGGACGCCAAAGGGGCAGGTATTACTGGTGGTGATCCATTAGAGAAATTAGAAAGAACGTGTGAGTATATCACAAAACTGAAACAGGAGTTCGGGAAAGAGTTTCATATTCATCTGTACACTTCTTTAAACTTAGTAACGAATGAAACTCTTCAGAAACTGTTCACTACTGGACTTGACGAAATACGGTTTCATTTGGATTTAGAGAATACAACATTATGGAAAAAACTGTCTTTAGCAAAAGAATTTTCATGGGACATCGGCGTTGAAGTGCCATTAATTCCGAACAAAGAACAACAGCTGAAAGAAATGGTTGACTTTATTCATGATAAGGTTGACTTTTGCAACTTAAATGAATTAGAGGTTGCAGATAATGATCATTCTTCCCTCTTAAAAATGGGATTTGTTGTCAAAGATCAGTTAAGTTATGCCATTGAAGGGTCTCAGGAGTTAGGCATACAATTAATTGAGTATGTGGAAGAGAAAGGATATGATTTACCTGTACACGTTTGTACAGCAACGTTAAAGGATGCAACACAACTTGCAAACAGGATAAAAAGGGAAGCTGATAATGTCAAACGTTCATTTGACACTGTTGATGCTGAAGGTATGTTAACGCGCGGTGCACTTTATCTCAAAACTCTTACTCCGGGTTTTGGATATAGAGAAAAATTGAAACGTATCGATAAAGAAAAATATGTTCTTCAATTGAAGTCATTACGTGTTAAGATTAAAGAAAAATTAAAATGTAAAGATGAAGATATTTGTATAGATATGCACAAGCCACGGATACTTCTTTCAAAGAACGCACTCAAAAGGAATGTAAAGTTCTTTAAAAAATGTAATTTGGTACCTGCTATTGTTGTTGAGTATCCCACTGCCGATCAATTAGAAACAGAAGTAACATTCTTATGAGTAATATACAGAAACGTAAGATAATGCGCACATCAATAATCGTAAAAATTATAAACTTTGTTCATTTTTCAGTGTTTAAGGTGATAGGATGAAAATTACAATCGATACAAAAGAAGATTCTCATGAAGATATTAGGAAAGTTCTTCATATTCTCACACATACTCTTGGACAGAAAGCACCAGTAGATATTCAACAGAATGAACCTATTGATACAACAATTATGATGAATATGTTTAGTAATGGTTCGGAACAACAAAACATTCCTGAAAAAGCGCCAGATTTTACATCATTCCTTAACCTTACAAAGAAAAATGATGATACTAAAGATGCTATAGAAAAAATTGAATTTTTTTAATATTACATTTCTTAGATTAAAAACATACTAGCAATTCCGATAATAATAAGTACACTAAAAACTGCGATAACTATCCTTCCAAACTCTCGTGCACCGAACCAGTATGCAATTCCTCCCTTTACTGCAACGTTTGTCAGTGCCGCTATGATAATACCGTTTCGTGCCGTTTCTATCGCTAACGAACTTTTAGATAATTGAGACAAAGAAACGGTTATTGCATCAACGTCGGCGAATCCTGAAATGAAACTTACTATATAGACACCTCGCGACGATAAATATACCTCAGCAATCTTGACAAGTGCTAAAATGACTGCAAAGAATACTCCAAATTTAAGTGCTGGTTTAATTGTAAATGGTGATGTTAACTCAACTTTTCCTTGTGCTTTTTTTGCATTTCGCCAAAGGATATATGAAAATACTGCAGTTAAAATGACAAGGAATAATAATGGTGCAATAAGTGTCATAAACAAATCTCTGTTTAATACGAATACTTCTATAAGAATTCTGATGAACATAATGCCGTTTGCAAGGATAACTCCTAACACGAGCGCTTTGTAAATTCCCTTTTCGCGTTTACTCCGTTCCGCAAAATTTGTCGTAACAGCAGTACTGCTTATCAAGCCGCCAAAGATACCAGCTAACATTATCCCTTTCTCGCCAAACCATTTCATAAATATGTATCCTACAAAACTTATGCCTGAAATGAAAACTACAATTAACCAAATGATGTACGGGTTAAATATTCCTAAAGGGCCGTACCCTTGGTTAGGAAGAAATGGAAGGATGATAAATGCAACAACGGCAAACTTAAGCGTGTCCGATAATTCTTGTTTTTTAATCTTTTGTGCAAACTGATGAAGGACTGACCGACCATACAAGATGATGGTCATTGTAATGGCGATAATTGTTGCTAAGATAAGTTCGCCATGATAACATAACATCCCTACAAAAAATATTATGAACCCTGCAACTTCCGACGTTGCCCCTGTGTGAAGATGTTTACTATCTCGCGTAATGAAATAGGCAGAAATGATTAATCCACCGATAAGAAGCATACCAACAACAAGTATCCAGACAGTGAACCTATCACCAAAATATGCTATCAAAGTACCGAACAGTGCAATTAACGGAAATGTTCGTATTCCTGCATAATCATGGCCACGTTTTCTGTACTGTGCATATTCTCGTTCTAATCCTACCAATGCTCCCAATACAAGCGCAACGGCAAAGTTCTTTATAAGTTCAAGTTCTAACATCTATCACACCGAGTCATAAGAATACTTTTTGTTTTAATAAAGTTTTGTATTGATGGCGAATACATAGTATTGAAGAACAAAAACTATTTATACTAATTGTCTTTTACATAATAAAATGAGATCTCTTACAAGAATATTAATTGGAACGGTTGCAGCAGTAGGACTTGCTGCTTGTGTGAGTTCTAAAGATTCAACTCCAGATGTAGTACCAGAACCAACTCCAGTTGAATTAGCTTGTACAACACAAACTCCTAAAGGGTATGATGATTTTGTTAAAGTTCCATCAAATGTTGACTATGAAAAAATAATGTGGGATCGTGCGTATTTCCAGGCAATAACAACAGGAATATGCGGTGGCAATGAGATTCTCATTTCTTATATAAGATTTGAATCTGATTGTAGTGATGATAGCAAGACGAGAGCTATTAAAGTTCTAAATGATAAAGAGATTGAGGGGTTAGGAATTACAACAAAGAAAGGGTTGGCTGATTACTTAAAAGGAAAGTGTAAAACAATGGGAGGTTATATTGGACCAAATATATTCATTTAATTCTTAATCAGAAAACCCTTCCAAACTTGTCTGTTCTTGCAACTTCTTTGCTTTAATCTTACGCATCATATCATCATCCTTTTCAAGGATTAACTGAATCTCTTTCGCTCGTTCAATAACTTCAAAAGGTAAACCTGCAAGTTTTGCAACGTGAACACCATAACTTTGGTCAGTGCTACCTTCAACCAATTTATACAAAAACAACACTTCACCACGAGATTCCTTTGCTGCTAAATTATAATTCTTTATCTTTACAAATTTCTCTGCAAGTTTGTTCATGACGTGGTAATGTGTACTAAACAACGTTTTTGCTTTAATGATATTATGAATATGTTCCGCGACACTCCATGCAATGGAAACACCGTCAAACGTTGACGTTCCCCTGCCAATTTCATCAAGGATTAATAGACTATTTTCAGTCGCGTTGTTAAGTATTGATGCAGTTTCGTTCATCTCAACCATGAATGTTGACTGGCCCGAACTTAAATCATCATGGGCACCAACACGTGTGAAAATTCTATCGACAATACTTATAGACGCACTCTCTGCTGGAACAAATGAACCAATCTGTGCCATAAGAACAAGTAATGCAATTTGTCTCTGGACTGTTGACTTTCCCGCCATGTTTGGTCCTGTAATGATCATCATCTCGCCAGGGTTAAGTGTAATGTCATTCGCAATGAACTGTTGTTCAATACGTTCAACAACCGGGTGTCTACTTTTTATACATTGGATAATCCCGTTATTTTTCAATACGGGTTTTACGTATCCGTTCTGTGCTGCCGTTGTTGCAAATGAACAAATGACATCTAACACTGCAACTTTTCGTGCAGTGTGTTGAATCTCAATTGTCTTTTCTGCAATTTGTGTAAGAACATCTTTAAACAGTGCATACTCAACTTCAGCAATTTTGTCTTGTGCGCCTAGGATCTTTTCTTCTTCTTGCTTTAGTTCTTCAGTAACATATCGCTCTGCATTTGCCGTTGTTTGTTTTCGTATGTACGTATCAGGAACAAAGTGCGTATTTTTCCGTGTAATTTCAATATAATATCCAAACACTTTATTATATCCAATACGTAACGTGTTAATACCAGTTTTACGTCGCTCGTTTTCTTCAATTTGTTGAAGGTACTGTTTACTGTTACGTTTGATAGTGTGAAGTTGTGCAAGTTCAAAATTATATTCTGACTTAATAATCCCGCCATCACGAATGGTTACTGGTGCATCGTCACGGATAGACCTTTGTATTACGTCAACAATGTCATGCATAGCGGGCATCGTGTGAATGACATTAAGGAGTTCAGAACTACACAGTTCCAACTTTTTTTTAATTGAAGGGATTGCCTGTAAAGAATATCGTAATGATATCAAATCGCGTGGTGTTGCCGTTCCATAATTTATTCTTCCAATTAGCCGTTCCAAATCGTTAATATGTTTCAGTATTTCACAAAGTTCTTCCCGAAGAATCATGTTCTGTGTAAGTTCATCCACTGCATCAAGACGTTTTTGGATACGCGATTCCTGTACTAATGGTGCCTTTAACCACTTTTTTATTTGGCGTCCACCCATTGATGTTATAGTTTTGTCAAGTACAGATAAGAGCGTCCCGTTCGTTGTTCCATCTTTCATGTTTTTTATCAGTTCAAGATTGCGGAAGGTTGATGCATCAAGAAGCATTGTGTTTTGATTACTCCTGAGCGAAACTCGTTTGATGTGAGATAATGTATTTTTTTGTGTATCAATAAGGTACTGCATGAGTGCTCCAGATACAGATATGTTCATCTTCTTTTCTTGTATTCCAAATGAGTCTAATGAAGAAAGAGAAAAATGGTTCATGAGTGTCTGTTGTGCTTTTTCTGGTTTGAAATAATGGTCTTCTATTGAATTACAGAAACATCCAGTTGCAGTAATTTTGGTTATTAATTCTATATTTACACGAAGACTTTCCGGCACAAGACATTCACGCGGTTGTACGCGCGCAATTTCGTCGATAACAGACGCAATGCCGTACAACGTAGTTGTACTGAATTCGCCCGTTGAAATGTCGCATACTGCAATGGCAAAATCTTCATCTTTGCATGTTATTGCCAAGATATAATTATTTTCTTTTTCTTGTAACATTGACGTTTCAATTACTGTTCCAGGAGTTACTATACGGACAAGACCACGTTTTACAAGGCCCTTTGCATTTTTTGGATCTTCAAGTTGTTCAATAATGGCAACTTTGTATCCCTTTTTTACAAGTCTTCCTAAATATGTTTCAAGTGCATGGTATGGGACACCTGCCAAAGGTGCACGCTTTTCACTTTTTCCTCTCGCTGTAAGCGTAATGTCAAGTTCTTTTGATGCCGTAACTGCATCCTCATAGAACATTTCATAAAAGTCGCCCATGCGTAACATGATAAGACAATCTGGGTTCTGTCGTTTTGCGTCCTGATACTGCCGCATTCCCGGACTGAGTTTTTCCGTAGGAATTGTAAGAATACGTTCACTTTCTCCATTATTTTCTCTATTCATATGTTATTCTAGGGCAAGATAATTTTTAAATATTGTTGTGGTGGATTAGTGGTGCGAAGAATTCTTCTTCATAATATTTATATAATACTAGTTCTCTCTCGTTTTTTCATGGGAAATCAATTATATCAAGCAATTCTAGAAAATGTAAAAGGAGTGCCCCACGTTAATGTTAGAGGAGATTATATTCTCACGCCAGAAATAAAACTTGATCTTCCAGACGTTCAAGTCGGACCTAATGGTGAACGAATAACATTTGATGGATGTGATATTTATTGTCATACTCTAGGAGAAATTATTGTTAGATTTGATACAAGAACGGAAAAAGTGAGGAAATTTGGTATTCTTCCATGAGGAAAACGTGAGGAACCTCTTGCACGTTTAGACGATATTCAAGAAGAATTGGCACGTGTTCCTGGAATTGGTGAACCGTTAGCTCGTGATGAGCACCTCTTAGTTTATGAAAGAAAAGTGGGAAAAAGGACTTCATTAAATATTTTTGATTTTGTTGTTGTTGGTGTTAGATCCTTCTTAAGTCAACATAGTGAAGCAATACGAATATTTGATAAACAACGTTTTGGAAATTACGAATGGTTAAAAATCACTACTCCATTTGCAGGACAGGTTAAGCAAGCTCATGTAGCAACGTATGGGCGCTTTTAGAAATTTTAATTATAAAAAAGATTCTTTTAAAAAAAATAAGGGTTTACTGAATCTATCCTAAATTATCCAAAATATCATGCGCATTAGAAGAATGTATATATTCCGCAATATCTTTATTTTCTTTGTTTAAAAGGAACTTTATCCTGAACGATTTTGTTTCTGCATTGCTGACACGTGCCATTGTATCGGCTAAAAGTAAACCGTACGGATATCCCAAAAAGAGTGCATCAGTACAATTCTTGAGTAAATATGATAATATTCTCATATCACCTTCAAACCGGAATACATGTTTCGCGTCTTTATGTAATTTAACGAATGATGTTTTTTCATGTAGTTGGTATGACCAACATCCTTCTGGTCCAAGTTTATTCAATAAAATGACTGGGCTGTTACCAAGAGTTGTACACAATGATGACGTTTTTGCAATTGCACAAACATTTCCAGGTAATTTCGAGATATACTTTTCTTCGTTTTTAAACGTTGTCTCTAACGTTCCATCAAGTACAATATAGTCTGCGTTAATTTCGCGCGCGATGGCTAACTCGGCAAACCGCCGCGCCATCTGTGTTACCTTTGTGATAGGAGCACGTTCCGTCCCTGTTTTTATTGTTTGATCGTTTGAGGATATTGCTAAATCTTTTTCATCAATACATTTTTCTGTTACGGGAAAGAGTGTACTTTCGTAAAAGATTTCGCTAAGTTCATACTTTGCTTTTGTAAAAAGATAAAACTCGTTCTTTACCGAATCAACTTTTGTATTTCCACGAAAGACAATTCCATACACGCGGACAAAACTTACACAAAAATTTCCCGCAGAAAGTATTTCTGCCTGACCACCGTCAATGAACGCAATAGTTTTTTCTTCATTATTGTTACTTATTGAACAAAAGTTCTCTTTTTGAGTAGAAAGTATTGTGTTGTTAAATATTATGTGATCTTCTGCTGAGTATGTCATAAGAACATTCTTGATATGGCGTGCAATGTGAGTAAGCATTGTAAAAAATAAGCCCCTGCCGAGATTTGAACTCGGGACCTCGACCTTTCTGTCACTTCGTTCGGAACTTTCCTCACGAAAAGTACCAAGGTCGCGCTATTTTGCGCCACACGTAAATTTTCATTCACGCAAAGTACCGCTAAGCCACAGGAGCATGGTGCGGGGGAAGGGACTTTCATTTTTTCAAATTTTGAACCCTCGAACCCACTAAGAGACAGGATATCTTTCATAGGCAATATGCCTTTAGATGTATATGTCTTAAGTCCTGCGCATTTGGCCAAACTTTGCTACCCCCGCATGTTTGGATATCGCAGGTGTCTCCTTGTTTAGTGGGTTACAAAACAAAAGAAGTAGATTGTTTATAAAATTAACTGCCTATAACGTTATCTGAAAGGATTTGTTATCTTTATACCATCAAATTTAAATTTATTTTCTTTTCTTACTTTTGGTCTATAAACGCGTCCATGACGTGGTTCAGTTTTAACCAACTCTAATTGATTCATTCGTACAGCAACCTGATGAACAGTATCATGATACATACTTTCATATCCTGGTCGCGAAACTTCTGCTAATGAAGCCCACCGCACACCTTCTGCTTCGCCGCTTTTTCGCAATCCCTTTTCTACTGTATCTGTAATTAGTCTTCGACTGCCATTAACATGAACAAGATAATTAAAAGAAACAAACCACCTTTTTGCTACTTCCTCTCCCATTGGGTGTGCAACCCTGTACCTATCTAAAAAAATTCCGATCACGTCCGCGCTCGTTATGAATGCTTTTTTTCCACGAAAATCTCGTTTTTGACTTTTTGGAGGTTTTTGTAATCCCATTTCTTCTTCTAATTCACGATATCCTTCTCGTCGTATATCAGAAAGATAATCTCGTTCAAATGGGAAATCCATATGTTCTGCTAATTTCTCAAGTGGAACAACATACCTTTCTATGTCGTCTTGTCTATTTCCATCAACAATTCGTGCAAGTGGTGCGTTATAATCTCCATTTGTAAAAACATTTTCTTCATATTTTCTTTGGTTATCTCTCCAAAAGAATGCAAAAACAAATGCGCTGAACGGGATTTTTGTTACGTCCATCTTTCCACCAGGCAATGCATATTTGCCAGTTCCTTGATGTGTTGGTAAAGTCAAAACATAATTATCTCTGTTCAATCCTCCTCGCACTATGGCACCAGAAAACCGAAAATCAAATGTTTTTCTTAAGTCTTGAAAAGTTAAGCCAGTTTCTTTTCTCATTATTTCGTCAAGTCTATGGATATCAACATCCTCAGAAAGTTTTTCAGTAGGTACTAGAAATTTCTCCTGTGCTAGCCATCTTTTTCGCATATCTCTGATTTCTTGGTTGTAATCTGCCATTATATAACAAACACCCACAACACCTTTGCACTCCTAAATATCAATATGCCTCTTCTGAAGCAAGCCATCGGTTAAATAAAACACGCTTTATAAACTTTTCCTAGATTTTCACTATCATTCAATAGTTACTCCTAATGTATATACAATCCGGCCCATATTATGAATCAAGCTTGTCATACGCTGAAGTCTGTTCATTACTTTATGCATTTCAACACTTTCGCCAATTTTCGGTTTTAATGTTTCAATTCGTGTATAGAAATCTCCTTTTAAGTCTGCAATTTGTAATGCTAAAGTGTGGTCATTTGTGTGTGCAGATTTCATCGTATTTACATAATATTCATAAAGGTCTGTAAGAATTTTCTCTATAACTTTTTGTTGTTGTTCCGATGGTTTCAATAACCGCACGTATCGTGCAACCCGTCGTGCTTCATCTGCAATACCCTCAACATAAAATGCTAACTTATGAAAGCGCATCGATTGGATAGGTGAAAGTTTAAAGTTCTTTATTGCTTTCATCGGATTTTCAAAGTTATACAATACTGCTCTATACACAAGAAAATAAAGTCGGTTTACGTCCATGTCCCGTTCGTTAAGACTGTCATAGTTATCATCTTTAAAAATCTCACACGTTTCTTTAATCATTGTTCGTGTAACTATGTCCATCTTTCTGATAAGCTCTTCAACAGAAACAGTGTCCATGTTAAGGAAAACCTTTGCAACAATCGTGTCTGATGTCTGCTCCATAACTTCAAGTGCAATAAGGTTCTGGATGATTTTTTGTAGTTCTTTTACTTTCCCTTTAATTTCATTTCCTTTTAATGTTATCTTATTACAATTCTTAATGTATGCAGAACACACTCTTCGTTCAATCCAATCGCTATTTTTCCCATCAATGATAATAGTTTCTTCTCGCTCTTCAGAATCCCCATCAAACTCTTTTTTGCTCAGTGCTAAGTTTGGACCATTTTCTTCAATATAAATAAGATCGCCTTTCTGTAACTTGTGCTGCCGTACCCACGGTTTCGGTAATGACACCACAAAACTATTTTTTCCAAATGAAATGAGTTTTCTATATTCCATTATAATCGTCCCCCCGAACTCATATAAGTATATATGTTACTATATGTTATTTGGTAAATGTATTTATATTTAAATGTTATGTATATAACATGTCCATGGGGGTGGTCAAAGTGTACGGTAAACACGTTCGTCGTGTCTTTGCGGGAAAGAGTCCTTCCGATGACAACAGTTTTTATTCGAAGAAAAAAAGGGAACTCCTTGTTGAGGAAGATGCACTAAATTACGAGGAAGATGGGTTTATGGAAGGATATGAAGCAGATTACGTCGAAAACAATGAAGGAAATAATAATCTGTTTTTGGACGGTGATATCCAGCGAGGAATCATATAGTTTGTGTACATTAGTAAAATCATGACTATGAAAAAATTACTTGGATTGGAATCTTTTCCTTTCACGGAAGAGGAGATTGTTCAACGTATTCGGGACGCTCAGCGTAATCATTTGAAAGAAGTAGTGTTCTCGACCCCAAATAGAAAGATAACAATCACATTAGGGGACATCAATCCTGCCGGTATGATGAGAGAATATTGGGACTACTATGCTAAATAGATGCCAAATAGAAAAGTCTTTAAACTTCATTTTTCTTCTTTCACATGATGGAACATATACAAAATGCTGCACGTCGCACAAAAAGTGTAATCGCTAACCATAAAATTTTTTTTGTACTTTTAGTAGTGTTTCAAATTTTTGTACTTGTTTCTTTTATGTTCGTTACTGTTCATTATCAAATTGCAATGGTAACTGATGCGCGAGGTATCATTGAAACAGTCCAGAATGCAAATTATGAACAGACAAGTTTGGAAGCCGGCCAACCATTCCTGCAAGATATTTCTTCTGTTACAACACTCTATTCCTCGATAAAACATAATGCATTACTTTTTGGGTTATGGTTCGTTGTTATATTCTTAACATTTCAAGCAATTGTATGGTTATTATCTCACATACTACTCCAAAAAACAATACATCAGAAGACTTCATTTAAAGATACGTTTCAGAACATCATACGCTTGTGGATAAAATACGCAGCATCGTCGCTTATTTTCTTTTTATTATGCTTTTCAATGATATATGTCTTTTTTGGCAACATTCTTTTTCGCGATCCTGCATCAATATCGGGAACTATTTCGGTTGCTGGAGTAGTTGTTCTTGTATTATATTATATTTTATTTGTTGCATGTACACTTATTTCAACATCATCCTGGAAAACATTTGCACGTACTCTATGGGTAGTCGCCATTAAAAAGATTTATATCACACTTCCCGTGATGCTTATAACAATAGGAGTTTTGGGTCTTATCCTCTATGGAACAAGTCTTATCATGCAAATGGAAACTTATTTTTCTGTTGTACTTCTTGGTATATTTATGTTCATTCTTGCTGTTGTCATTTCCCGCCTTTTTATTATTGCGTTGGTACAAGGGTTCATTAAAAAATGAAAACTATACTTATTGATACGAATGTGTTAATGTCAATTGCCGAATTTAAGATGGACATATTTGCAGCCCTTCAACGAGATTGTGATTTTCCGTTTCGTGTTGCAGTTTTAGAAGGAACTCTTAATGAACTTGAAAAGATTCGAATTGAACAGCGAGCAAGATATTCTCGTGCGGCAAGACTTGCCCTTGACATTTGTAAAGCGAAAAATATTCCCATTCGTACAAGTGTGGGAGATGTTGATGATCTCCTTGTACAATATTCTCGGAAAGACTATCTTGTTTTGACACAAGACGTTGCGTTAAAGAAACGGTTGCAGAGACCATATCTTACTATTAGGCAGAAACGAAAGATTGTTGTTGTAAATTGATTGTATTTTCGACTTGAGATTAATAAATCTTATCAAGAACCACCAGTCAATAGACGTGGTGGTATGATTAATTAGCTAACAAAAGCTGTTAACCGGTACTGCTTT
>PCYB01000021.1 GCA_002762845.1 Candidatus Woesearchaeota archaeon CG10_big_fil_rev_8_21_14_0_10_36_11 | reverse complement strand
AATACAAATTATCTGGTCTGGTTAAATCTATTTCTGCTGAACCCATAGACAAAATCATTACTATTATTCATTTAATAACTTTCTGCCTTTCTAAAATATATCTTATATATAATTAAAAACAATAACTTATTTAAATGGTGTACAATCCAAGGCACACAAAGGAGGACTATACAAAAATGGAACATACCAATTACAAAGTTAAAGACATTACACTTGCAGAGTGGGGAAAGAAAGAAATTTCTATTGCAGAGAAAGAAATGCCTGGATTAATGGCATTACGAGAAAAGTATGGTGAATCTAAACCATTACAATGTGCTCGGATTACCGGTTCGTTACACATGACAATCCAAACTGCTGTTCTTATTGAAACGTTAGTTAAACTAGGTGCACAGGTACGATGGGCATCATGTAACATATTTTCAACACAAGATCATGCGGCTGCGGCCATTGCAGCATCTGGCGTTCCCGTTTTTGCATGGAAAGGCGAGAACTTAGAAGAATATTGGTGGTGTACACAGAAAGCGTTAGATTTTGGAAATGGTTTAGGGCCAAACTTAATCGTTGACGATGGTGGAGATGCTACCATGATGATTATCAAAGGCGTTGAAGTAGAAAAGAATCCTTCCTTATTAGAAAAAGAGTATGGTACTGAAGGTGCAGATTTTAGAGAATTAATGAAATCGTTAAAGAATGGATATGCGCAATATCCCCAGAAATGGACAACTATTGTTCAAGACGTGAAAGGGGTTTCTGAAGAAACAACAACGGGCGTTCATAGATTATACCAGATGAAAGATAACGGGACATTACTATTTCCTGCAATTAATGTTAATGATTCTGTTACAAAATCTAAGTTTGATAATTTGTACGGGTGTAGAGAATCGTTAGTTGACGGTATTAAAAGGGCGTCTGACGTCATGCTAGCGGGTAAGGTAGCAGTTGTTGCTGGTTATGGTGATGTTGGAAAAGGATGTGCACAGTCCCTGAAAGGGTATGGGTGCAGAGTTATCATTACAGAAATTGATCCTATCAATGCATTACAAGCAGCAATGGAGGGGTATGAAGTCAAGAAAATGGATAGTGCTGTCAAGGAAGGAGATATATTTGTCACGACAACAGGAAATCTTAGAATTATTACGCAACGACATTTTATGGCAATGAAAAATCAAGCAATCGTGTCTAACATAGGTCATTTTGATAATGAAATTGACATGGCATGGTTAAATAATCAATCTGGTGCAACTAAAGTTACTATTAAACCACAGTATGATAAATATACATTTCTCGACGGGAAAGAAATTTATGTTCTTGCAGAAGGTCGTCTTGTTAATCTTGGTTGCGCAACTGGGCATCCATCATTTGTGATGAGCGCATCATTCACAAACCAGGTTCTTGCACAGATTGACCTTTGGACAAAAACGTACGAGATTGGTGTCTATATGCTTCCTAAGAAACTAGATGAGGAAGTTGCACGGTTACATCTAAAGAAGTTGGGTGTTGAAATAGACATGATGACAGATGAACAAGCTGCGTACTTAGGAATTCCTAAAGAAGGGCCGTATAAGGCGGAACATTATAGATATTGATTTTTTATTATTCTTAATTAAAACAAAAAAATAACTTATATTGCACGTTGAGTTAAATCGTTTCCTAAATTTTCATTCTCAACCAATACTTCATACCTATCAAGATATGATAGCACAAAGAAGGTTTGTTTTGGTGGTACATGAACAGCCATCAATCTTCCATCGGGAGCTTTCATTCCTATAACTGAACCATATATCCATTTCCGATTAGGAGATATTCCTACAACATTTACGATGTCTGTATCCTGTGCCTGTTTGTAAGTCACTCTTGCTATCTCATAAACTGGTGCTTTACCAAAATGAATTCCACCTTCTTTTCTATTCATAAAATGTTATTTCTGAATTCAGGGAAATCCTCCAATGATAGTAAATCTTGTTTTTCTGCCATTCTATGGTGTTACTTTTGGGTAGTACATGTATGTATAGATATATATTTCGGTTTCTTAATGTTTTTTTATCTTCAATTTTATACTTCTCTTTAGAAATTATTAAAAATAAAATACATTATTAATACACAAATGAACAAACCAAACGATGTCATCGGATTAGGAAATACGTTGATGGACTTTATGATAGACGTCAATGATGATATTCTTACAGACTTTGGTCTTCAGAAAGGAGAGATGCATCTTGTGGATGAAATAAAAGCAAAAGAGTTACTTACCAAAATACACTTGTATAATCTTCATGTTGAAACTGTCCCTGGCGGCTCCTCTGCAAATACTGTTAAAGGCGTTGCATTTCTTGGCGGAAAAACAATTATGTGTGGCAAAGTTGGATACGACGAACATGGCCAACACTATATCAACGAAATGCAAAAATTTGGGATGACAAGCAGAATTGGGAAATATCCGTTAACGACAGCACACTCTTTAACATTAATAACACCAGATACAGAGAGAACGTTTTCAGTTCATTTAGGAGCAGCAGTAGAATTGTCTAAAGACGACATTCGTGAAGATGACATTCAACAAAGTAAGATATTGCATATTGAAGCGTACCAATTAGAAGGTAAAACAAAAGAAACTGTTCTGCACGCGATTGAACTTGCAAAGAAACATAACACGTTAGTGTCAATAGATTTGGCAGACCCTGCACTTATCAGACGAAACAAAGAATTCTTTACAGAACTAGTAAAGAACTCAATTGATATCATCTTCCTTAACGAAAAAGAAGCAAAAGAGTTTACTGGTCTTGAAGAAGAGGAAGCTCTTAACCATGTTTCACAATACGTTAAGATTGCAGTTGTTAAGTTAGGAAAGGAAGGCTCATTAATTCATGATGGAAAAACAATTACAAAAATTAATTCCGTTAAAGCAAACGCAATTGATACAACCGGTGCAGGAGATACATTTGCAGCAGGATTTTTGTATGGGTATTGTAATGGTTGGGACACCAAACGATCAGGAGATTTAGGTTCATTATTTGCAGCAAGAGTTGTTGAACAGAAAGGTGTTGGACTGAAAGGATTAGATAAAGAAAAAATAAAAAATCCTCACAAGAATATTAAAATTGGCATCATTGGCGGTTCAGGATTATACAATCCCGCAATAGTGCTGGACTCTTATGATATTACTGTAGAAACACCGTATGGGAAACCTTCTTCACCATTAAAAGTTGGGAAAATACAGGATGTTGATGTGGTACTTCTTTCACGGCATGGCAGAGATCATTCCATTCCTCCAACACAAGTAAATTACAGGGCAAACATTCATGCATTGAAAAAACAAGGGTGTACACATATCATTGCAACAACTGCATGTGGCAGTTTACGAAAAGATATTGGTCGTGGAGATTTTGTCATTCTAGATCAATTCATTGATTTTACAAAACACAGAAAGATAACGTTTCATGAAGAATTTCCAAACGGAAAGATTGTTCATACACCTATGGCAGAACCATTTGCCCATTCGTCACGAAACATATTGATTGATACTTGTACAAAGTTAGGACTGAAACATCATACACAAGGAACAGTTATAACCATTGAAGGGCCACGATTTTCAACAAAAGCAGAAAGTAAAATGTTTCGTGCATGGGGTGCAGATGTTATTAACATGAGTATTGCGCCAGAAGTTACCCTTGCAAATGAAGCAGGTATTCCGTATGCTGCTGTCGCTATGAGTACTGACTATGATTGTTTATTTGACGATGTTCCGTCCGTACTGTGGGAAGATGTTTTGAAAGTGTTTGATGAAAATGTAAGCAATGTTATTTCGTTATTAACAACCGCTATTCCCAATATTGGAAAAGAAAGTTATGAGAAAAAATTCGAACATAAAAATGCAGAGTTTGATTTGAAAAGTACAATACGAACTGTTCCTCATTGGCCAAAACAAGGTGTTATGTTCAGAGACATTACGACATTATTACAAAATCCTAATGCGTTTAAATATGTAATTCAAAAATTCAAAGAAAGGTATCAGAACACAAACATCACAAAAATTGCCGGAATTGATTCAAGAGGTTTTATTTTTGGTTCTGTGCTAGCACGGGAATTACATTTACCTTTTGTTTTAATTAGAAAAAAAGGAAAGTTACCTCCAAAAGTTATTTCACAGGAATACCAATTAGAGTACGGTATTGATACTGTTGAGATTAATGAGGATGCAATCAATCAAGATGATATTGTTTTAATTATAGATGATCTAATTGCATTAGGCGGAACTGCACATGCTGCATGTACACTAATAGAAAAGTGTGGTGGGCACGTTCATGAACTTGCAGTCGTTATAGAACTTTCAGACCTTAAAGGAAGAGAGAAGTTATACAACTATCCTCTGTTTAGTTTAGTAACATTTGAAGGGGATTAATCTTTTTGTATTTCTTTAATAGCTTTTTGTATTTCATCAAATGTACTTTTTGGTGTAATCTCTTTAATTTGTATCACACTCGGTTTTACAATAGGACTTACTTTTGTTTCTTCCGTATACTTTATTTTCCATGTCTTGTCTTTAATCTTGCTTGCAACAGAGTTTAAATCGTACTTTGGCTGTTTCGGTTCCCACACAATGTTTTGTAAATTATCGTTTTGCATTCGTGGAAGGACATGAATGCAAAGTTTACCCTGTGGATTATCATCCGATGTTCCAGACTTGAGAATAATGTTTGTCCCGTGAACTTTAAGACCTTCAAACACAAGCGTTGCAGCAAATGATGCTGTGTAAAATAAATGCGCAGAATCGTCTACCGAAAGCTTTTCAATATTCTTTTCTTCAATTTTACTATAAATTTCTATGTGGCCAGGAGCTGCTCCTTTGTGCGGTATAACACAAAGAACTTTTTCGTCTTCATATACTACAGTGGTGCTTTCGTATATCCCTGTTAAGTACGATGGAACATTTCCTTTTCCCGTGTGCCACGATGCAGGATTACGTTGAAAATGGTTATTCATCATTATGGGAAAATTGTTAGCAAGAATCTTTATGTTTTCTTCTTCCAATGATGCATTCTTTTTAAACATGAAATTGAAAAAGCCGTCACCGTTTTCTCTCGGTAAAAAGTGAATAAGGAAATGTGGCGCTCGCTGTCCTGCAGGTCCACCATTCGCAATAAAGACATTTATTCCTGTTGATAATATTCCTTCTTTAATTGCATGTGTTAATGCAGGTACAAGACCAAAATAATGGGTAAACTCCCCTGCTGGAATGTACGGCATGATGGGATAATGTTCTTTCAGCATGAATAATGTATGTCCTTTGATAATAGGATTAATGTCAAGCATGGCAATTGTTACATCATCTTGAAAAACTGTCTTTGCTTCTATTTCTCCTGCAATAAGTTTACAGAATATACATTGTTTTTTTTGTTCTGCAAGTTGTGCTTTGATTTCTGGTGTAAGTTGCATGTTGGTATTTGAATAAGCTTTCTTTTTTATTTCTTTTCTTTTAAAATAATAAAATATTTTAATTTTTAATAGAACTATAGAATGCCCATAACAATGAATCAAGTATTTTTGTATCAGATATCTGTGAATCGTGTAATTCTTCTTTGAGATTATTTATAATATCTTGAATCTCTAAGTCTTTCAATAAACTATCAAACTTTTCTTTTAATTGTTCATAAATCTCAATTCTATTTTTAATTTTTTCATCAATTGAATCAAAGTTTATTGGGTTTGCTAATTCAAGTATGAATGCAATATTACGATCATATATTGGTAAGTTCTCATTTATTGTGTGTAATAATTTTGTCCCAAAACTTAAAAATAGTTTGTGGCTATTTTTCCAACCAGGGATTTCATATAATTTTTCTAAAATATTTCTTAGACTTGTTTCTTTTGACATTAATAATCTAAAATATTCTCTTTTTTGTTCTTCATTTAAGCCCATTGGTCCATTAAGGATATAAAAATCACAAAAAACTTTTTCAAACTCTTGATTGATACTATTTGATAAATATTTATTCTTGATAAGAAGATATTTTCTAAAATGTTTCCAATCATCTTCAGACAAAATTTTAATGATTTTTGATTGATATTGTTGTAACTTAGTTTTTATCTCTCTGTGTTCCATTTTAATTATTAGAAAATCTATTTTTTTTTACTTTTCTCAACCTGCTTTGACAATTTAAGTTTCTTAATAAGTTCTTTATACCTATTTCGAATGGTAACTTCAGTAACACCAGCAACGTCAGCAACTTCTCTCTGCGTTCGTTTCTCACCATGTATTAATGATGCAACATACAGTGCAGCAGCCGCAATTCCTGTCGGTCCTCTACCTGATGTTAATTCAACATCACGTGCCATTTCAAGAATCTCAACGGATTTAGATTGTGTTTCAGGACTTAATTTAAGCGCAGACGCAAACCGTGGAATGTAATCTGCAGGATTACTTGGTTTAATACTGATACCTAATTCTCGCGTCACAAATCGATAGGTACGACCAATTTCTTTTTTTTCAATACCTGACGCTTCACCCATCTCGTCAAGTGTTCGTGGAATTTCGTGTCTTCTACATGCAGCATATAATGCTCCTGCGATGACAGATTCCATTGATCGGCCTCGTACAAGGCCTTTCTGTACAGCTAGTCGATAAATTCGTGCAGCTTCTTCTTCAACTGAGCGCGGTAATCGTAAGAAAGAACTTACACGTTTAAGTTCAGCAAGTGCAACTTTAAGATTTCGTTCGATTGCAGTACTTATTCTGATATTCCATTTTCGTAATCGAAAGAATTTGTCTCTTTCCTTATCTGAACCTAATTTGTAGAAATCTGATGTTGTTCCTACTTCTGTTCCAAGACCTTGATCAAACTGTGTTTGTGAAGATGGTGCTCCCGTTCTTCGTTTGTCTGATCCACCATCATCTTCAAAACTTCGCCATTCCTGTGAGAAATCAACCATACGATCTTCAATAACTAAACCACAATCACGACAAATAGTTTCGCCTTTTTCAACGTCACGGTAAATGTTTTTACTTGCACATTCGGGACATTCTTTAAGTGTTTTTCGAATCATGCTTCAAAACCTCTTAATTCCTGTATACTCAAATGTTGGTTTCCAAATTTTGTATGCATTCTTTTGTCACCGTATAAGAACTATCACCAAACATTAGTTTTATATACTATTTTCATGATGTCTTTATAAAGTTTTCGTTTGTTGGTTCATCAAATAGAAACATTTATATATAAAAAAAGAAATTCTTAGGGGTATGAATAAAAAGGGTCAGTTAGGTATCATCGAAATGAAGTATTTTCTTGTTGGTCTCCTTGTAGGTTTAGTTTTAGGTTTGCTATTGGTTTATCTGGGATCTGCCGGAGTTTTACCGTTTAAAATCCCTCTTGTGTGTGGTTCAGTTCCAGCAAGTTAGTTGTTGAACTATCGTCAACAGTATAGAAAACATTATAACCAAAAGCATTCTTTCTTTTTTCCTTAACGAAAGAGGTTGATACATATGGACGTAGAACGAATTCAAAAGGTTAATAATCTTGCAGTAGATTTATTCAAACAGGGTCTTGCACGTGATAGGGAAGATGCTATTGCGCAGGCAGAGACCATTTTTAAGAAAAATGAAATGGAAGATTATGCAAATTTCAAAGAAACAGTATCTGATACAAAACGGAAAGAATCAACAGATTCTGTTGCGTTGGATGACGATACAATTAAGACTATTCTTGCAAAAAACACAACATTCCTTGTTAATACAATAAAAGAATTTAAAGAAAAAGTTGATAGTTTAGAAAGGGAAGTTACAGTTCTTAAATCTACTTTAGCGCGTCAGTCTTCTGCACAAAGAATGGCTACAGTACCTCCAATTCAAGGGTTTTCACAGCAAACGGAACAACCCGCGACCAAATCAGAACCTATAAAGGATCATCCTCGTTCGGGTAACTATAACGATACAGATGTTTCCATTGAGAAGTTCTTTTATATGGGAAATAAGTAAATTATTACTTTTTTAATCCTATTTTTATTCTCTTCAACTAGTTTTAAAGTTACCAAAAGATTTATAAAGAATTAACCACTAAAGAATAGAAACTACATGGGGTGGATATAATTACAATGAAAATACTCTTGGGATTAGTACTCTTGTGCATACTGGCAACGGCAGTTTCTGCAAATATTGAACTTGTAGAAGATGTTGTAACGCTTGATGTTGATTATAGTGGATTTAACGATGAGTACCAAGAAACAGTAGCTGAAACAACAAGTGCTTTCACGCTCAAAAATACCGGTTCTGAAGAGGTTATAACGACAATTACTCTTACCAATTTACCTGCAGATTATGTTTACACTTCTAAAAACATTACTGTTCCAGCAGCAGTTGATGGTGTTGCCGGTGAAGTTTCTACAACCCTTTCTATTGATGTCTCCCATGATGAAAATTCCGGTGAAACAAACATTGCAATAATCGCCCTTTCAGGAAGTACAGATACAGCAACACTTCGACAAGTAACAAAATCAATGCTTGATTTAACCAACATTAAAGTTGAATATACTAATGACCAAGGGAATGCTGAAACTGACAATTTTGATGGTGAAGACAAAACGTTTGATCTTGAAGAAAACGTACAACCATTTACTGAAATGTCTTTCACATTTAAATATAGAAATCTTTTTGATAAAGACTATGATACCGACAAAAGTGACATTGAAAATATAGAATTAACGATTCAATCTGATGATGATGACATTTTTGATGGTAGTTTTGAAGAAGATTATGACCTTGGCGATCTTGGCGCTGGAGATAAAGACGAATTTACTGTAACGTTTAACATTGATGAAGATGCAGACGCGAAAGATTATACGTTTGATATTACATTACGAACAGAAGATAGTAATGGTGTGAAACATAAAATTGACCGTGAACTTACGTTTGAAGTTAAACATGAGAAAGACGATGTGAGAATAATTCAATCTACCGTTTTACCTACGTCTCTTACAAAATGCGATACCAGTTTCACAATGGACGTCACGTTAAAGAACTTTGGTTCTGACAGGCAGAGATATGCTGCCCTTTCAATTTATAATGAAGAACTTGATATCAATGAAAATATTGAAACTATTGAACTTGATAAAAATGGTAACACGGATGATACGTGGAACAGATTGTTTACGTTTACGTTACCTACTAACGTAAAAGTAAAAAAGTATTCTTTAGACGTACGAGCATACATTGATAATGATGAAGTTATGGATATAGAAAATGTTGATGTTGACATAAAATCTTGTGTTCAGAATGTTCCTGAAGAGGAAGAAGAAATAGTTGTTGTAACCCCCCCTTCAGATGATACAACTACAACAGAAACTGGTACAACTGGAACGACAACCGGTTCAGGTTCGGAAAGTAGCGCGGTAACATCAGCAGCAGTTGTTCATACAATAGAAGATCCGTACACGACAGAAGATATTGTCGTTGCAATATTGATTATTGCTGTGGTCCTTGTATTGGTGCTTATCGTTGCGTTTATGATTATATTACTGAAATAAAAGTGATTGGGATGTATAAATAATCTTTAATAGAAAAGGTGCAAAAAATGACAAACATGATGAAAAAAACTTTACTGGCTTTGGTAATGATGTTTGCTGTTCTGATAACGGCAACAACTGCTTTAGCTGACCTTGACGTAACTTCTACTCCTGGCGTGGCTGTAGAAGGAATTTTATTTGAATACGATATTGATGTAAATGCATCAAATGTAACATTTAGTGACGTACAACCTGACGGGTTTATACCCTATTTTGAACCAGAAATTGATGAAACAACAGGCATGTTTTCATGGCTTCCTGGAGCAATGGAGGTGGGGACGTTTAATTTTAAAGTACTGGTTACAGATAAAGATACAGGAGATGTTCTTGTATACGAATTTGCTGTTGAAGTAGAACCTGTCTTGGATATTATAGAAATGAAAATAGGAAAAACGGGATCAACACTTCAAGTGTATGAAAGTGGTGATACAACCAGAACGTTTAATCCTGGTGATGAACTTACAATTCAATTAACAATTAAAAACAAATATACCGAAATCCACCATGAACTTATTCAGGATGGTGTTCCTCCGTATATTGATTGGATAAATTTACAAGGCGTACTTGTCGGTTTTAATGACTTTCCATTTGATTTGAACCAATTTACAGAGGATCCATTGTACCTCCGTGCTGAACAAGAAAAAACTGTTGAGTTTACGTATATGGTACCGTACAATACAGTTACTGACGATTATATCATGACATTTGTTGCTGAAGGGTACGATTTGGATGTTGTTAAACATTTGTATTATGTATGGAAAGGACTTACCATTCCAGTTAAGAGAGTACCTAATACAATGGCAGTTACAGGTGTTGAACTTGTCGATACGGGTGCAGATGATGTAACATGTTCTGAAAAAGAAGCCGGCGTAGCTCAGGTTCGTGTAACATTAGTTAATACCGGTTCAGGTCAGTTTGACGTTACCGTTGTTGTAGATAACACTAATTTAGGCGTTGAATCTTCTGGAACGATTTTCCTTCCCAATAACGGGGTAGAACAAGAATTATTGTTAGATGTTGACCTTACAAATCTCGTTGGTGAACAAAATTTTAACGTGAATGCGTTCAGAACATCTGTTCCAGAGATCGTGTATTACGTTACAACTCTTGCTATTACTGGTGAGAACTGTCCTGTTACTTTTACAAGTGAGGTTGGACCTGTAGTTTTTGTTGAAGATACAACTAGTGATGTAATCGATCTTACATTATTTGTTGATAATGTAGAAACAACACAAGATCTTACATTTACTGCTGAAGGAACTGAAAATGTTCTTGTAAGTATTAATGCTGAGAATAATATGGCAGTAACTGCTGTTGCTGACTGGTCAGGCACCGAAACATTTACATTAACTGTATCTGATGGTGTTTCTGAAGCAATCCAAGAAGTAACTGTTACTGTTACACATAATGCAGCTGATGATTTACCCATATTATTGGATCCTTCTGTTAATGACGATGTTATTAAAGAGGACGAAAATGAAATATTTAGCGCAACAATAGTTAATCCTGACAGAAACGCTACCTATCAATGGATAGTTACTGATGCAGACGATGTTGTTGTTGATACTTTCTCTGGAAGTACTGTTTTAGATGAGTTTGTATCTGAATATCATTTCGATTTAAATGTTGGCACATACACTGTAACACTTTCTTTAGTTGATGATACAGGAGAACTTTTAGCTGGAGCTAACAAAAAAGTTTCTTGGACTGTTCAAGTTGCAGATAGACCCGTCGACATTGACAAATTTTCTGGAAGTGAAACAACAAATTTAGAAACTGTTGTAGACCCTTCAGAAGTTTCAAACTTTGTCCTCGAAAACAGTTTCGGAAAGATTGAATTTACTGATAATGTAGACTTATCAGAAATATTATATCTTGAAGATGTTGTTTTAATCGAAGATGGCCTTGTTGCTGTTGATTCATACGGCGCTTTAGGATTAGGTAGCCCTGCCCAGATAACATTATACAAAGCGTTTACAAACCCATCAATCTTTGTATCAACAGGATTTGATGAAGGAACTTTTGTTACGTGTACAGTATGTGAAGTTGTTCCAGTGACAAGCGGTTTTGGATTTACCGTTCCAGGATTCTCTACATATAAAGTTGTAGAAGAAGAGCCTGCTCGTATTACCGTTTCAGACATTCTTGTCAGTGATGTTAGCCGCGGTGATAGTGCAACAGTAACCGTTACTGTAACAAACGCAGGTTCTCTAGAAGCCTTAACACATGTTACTCTTGAACTTGTTGGTGTTGACAGTAAATACAGTGCACAATTATCTGGAAGTCTTCCAACAACATTAGTTGCCGGTGCATCAGCGACAGTTACCCTTACCCTTAGCGTTCCTAGTGATGAAGATGCAGGAAGGCATAGCATTGGAACTGTAAAAGTAACTGCACAAAATGTTCTTGGTGAAACTGTTGAGGCTACTGAATCCGTTGACCTTCAAATTAAAAGTTTCCTCGTCATTAAATCTATTGAAATTAATGGAAAGAGTTCAGGCGACTTGTCCGTTGAAGAAGAAAACGAGATTGAAGTTAAAGTTAAGAATGAATATACACAAGACATGGAAAATGTTGAAGTGACTGTTAGAATTCTTGACGTTGACGGTGACGATCTTGAAGAAAGTGAAGAAATTGGTGATCTTGACGAAGGCGATACCGATACTGTTACAGTAACGTTTGATTTACGTAATGAAGAAATCGATAAAGAAGAGTATGTGATTGAAGTTACTGTCACTGGCGATAGTGTTGACGATAACTCCGAGCATGAGACTGTCGAAACGAAAACTGCGAGTCTTGACTTAGAGAACCACAAAATTATTGTTGACAAAGCATCATTAGGCTCTTCAACGCTTACCTGTAACTTACAAACAACGTTACAAGTTAACGTGAATAACGTCGGAAAGCAGGATGAAGAGGATATTGTTATCAAAGTAACAAACGACGCACTTGGTCTTAATCTCAAGAAAAGTAACATAGACTTAGAAAAGTTCTTTGACAGTGATAATGAATACGACACATCATTTAACATTAATGTTGATGGCGCTCGTGCAGGAAGTTATCCTATAACTATTGAAGTGTTCCGCGATACCGACAGGCTTGAAGACACTGAAACTGTCACGTTAACAGTAGGTGATTGTACTGTACAACAATCAACGTCACAGGGCCAAACAAGCTATGGTGACGATGCTCTTGCTGCACAGTTAAAAGCACAGTTAGAACTTGACCTCTTATCACGACAGTCAGCTACTACAGCACAACCTCAACCAGCAACAACGTTTACCACGTCATTCAGAGATGGGTCAATTTATATGGTCCTTCTTGGTGCGTTAACGTTACTTGTACTTGTTGCATTAGTCTTAGCGGTTGCTGTAATGGCTACACGACGACGTAGATAAATTTCATTGTTTTTTTCTTTTTTCAAATTCTATTTTTTTCTTTATACTCACATAAAAAACCAAAACATTTATCAAATTGTTACAATAATTCTCTACCATGATACTTGGAATTGATAAATTACATCAATTAGTACAAGAAAAGAATCTTGTGGAGAACCTCTGCGAGAGAGAATTGAACAATCCAGAAGGTGCAGGTTTTGATTTACGAATTGGACAACTGTTTAAACTTACGTCTGGCGGTTTTCTTGGTGTTGAAGAACGTGATACGTCAAAAACAGTACTTATTGGAGAGTTTAAAGATGGAGAATCAAAGATAGTAACATTAGAACCTGGAGAACATTATATGATGAAAACTATTGAAAAAGTGAACACCCCCCAGAACATTACAGTTTTATTTCGACCGCGTAGTACATTGTATCGTTCTGGCGTTACACTTTTTACGGGGGCATGTTCACCTGGATATTGTGGTTCATTATTCTTTGCAATTGTCAATACAGGAAAATATCCTTTTACGTTAGAGATGGGTGCACGTGTTGTCCATGCAATGTTTTATCGTATTGATGGGTCTTCCAACCTCTATCGTGGCCAATGGCAAGGTGGAAGAATCTCAACAGAAGATAAAGAAAAACAGGTTTAAAATGCGTCATATACAAAAGATTCTCATTGAACAAAAAACGGGGAAAAAGTATTTTGTTAAAGATCTTACGGATGACTTTCACACATCTGCCGGCATCATTTCAAAAAAAGATCTTGCAAAGAATGGCGTGGTAACATCATCCAAGAAAAAACAATTATTTTGTTTTGAGCCAACATTTATTGATTTGTGGGAAAATATGACGAAAGGACCACAGATAGTGCAGCAGAAAGATGTCGGGTTGATTCTTGCAAAGACCGGAATTAATCCATGTTCGGTTGTTGTTGATGCTGGCGGCGGAAGCGGTTCGTTATGTTTATCATTAGCGAACATTTGTAAAAAGATTGTTGTCTATGAAATTAATAAAGTTCATTATGATATTCTTGAAAAGAATGTGGAACAGTTTGGTTCAACAAATGTTATTCTCAAACATCAAGACATTTACAAAGGGATTAATGAAACGAATGTTGATATACTAACTCTTGACCTTCCTGAACCCTGGCATGTTATTCCTCATGCAGAAAACGCGCTAAAAGTTGGTGGTTTTATGGTTGTGTATCTGCCTAACTTAACACAAGTAAAAATGTTTCTTGACACTATAAAGAGAACAACAATTACTGTTCTTGATATTATTGAATTGCTTGAACGGCACTGGAAAATTGAAGAGAGAATTATGCGTCCTGAACATGAAATGTTAGGTCATACAGCATTCTTAGTATTCTGTCGGAAGTTTTGAAATAAATAATATTATTTTATTTTATATCCACGATTTTTCTTTACGTACTCTTTTGCTAATCCTAACTTAAAATTACTTTCTGCATAAACTGTATACAATAATTCACCTTTCTTTACTTTGTCATGAACTTTCTTGCTAAGAAATAATCCTGCCCCTTTATCGTCAGGTGCACCGGCAACACGTGCAATCTTTGCAATAACTTCGTTATCTATTTCTTGTACTTTTCCGTTTCGTACACTTCGTACAATATAGTTGAATGTTCCTAACATTACTTTTTTCTGTTTTCCTTGCGCTTGAATAATCTCATTCATTTTTTGAAGTGCCTTTCCACTCTTCAGTATTTCTCTCGCAGCAATAATTCCTTTTCCTTTCCTATACTTCCCCGTAGTCTCAAGTAAAATGCCTGCCATAGACAACGCTTTTGTTTTCAAATCTTCTGGTGCAAGTGGATCATCTCGAAGGACGGCCATAACATCTTCCGCTTCCAACAACGGACCAATACCATTTCCTATAGGCTGAGAACCGTCAGTAATAACGACTTTAATATGCATATTTAATCTTTTACCAATCTTTTCAAACGTGTCTCTGAGGTGTTTTGCATCTTTCATTGTCCTTGCTTTCACTTGCTTTCCCATTGGAATATCAATAAGGATATGATTTGCGGTAACAGAATACTTTTTTGCCATAACGGATGCTAACAGTTGTCCTTCTGCGTCAATCGAAAGTGGATGTTCAACTTCAATAATCTTATCGTCCGCAGGTGCAAGGTTCATTGAACCACCATGGACAATACACGCTTTCGTTTTTTTAACAACTTGTTTTATTTTTTTTTCAGAAAGTTCAACCTTTGCAAGGCATTCCATCGTATCAGCAGTACCTGCAGGAGACGTAATTGCCCGCGAACTTGTTTTTGGAATGGTAAATCCAGCGGCTGCAATAATAGGAACAACAATCATCGTGGTTCTGTTACCTGGAACGCCACCAATACAATGTTTATCTAACGTAATCCCTGCAAATTTAATTTTATTTCCCGTTTCTACCATGGCTTTTGTCATATCAACAATTTCATCAATGTCCCAACCGTTCATGAAACCTGCTGCAACAAAGTACGTTTTTTCAATGTCTGTTAATCTATCGTGTGTTATGTCATCTATAATATGATATAATTCCTGATGAGAAAGGCGTTTACCGTACAACTTTTCTCTAATATGCCTTACCGATTCTGGTTTTCCTGTAAATTTTAACTCGACAATTGCATTATGTCGCACATTTAATTTGTCAAGGACTTCTTCATATAACCCAATTTTTCCTTTCGCAACAGCTTTCTTACTCTCAGAAATGTCTAATACGCATACAGTTCTTTTACTTTTGTAAATAACAAGAATCCTGTCTCCAAAATGAAGGTCTAACCGTTTTGCATCGTGTGTGTTAAGGATAGCAATAAGCTTACCACCAGTAGCGACATCCATATCTTTAACTTTAAATTTCACGTACACACCTCTTTTTCTTTACTTTACTAATTAATTTTGATTTATATATGTTTGTGTTTGAAAAGTATTTGATTAGTATTTGATTAGCAGCATACAAACCTGTGATGAATGCATCTTCCATACCACAAATGTTATGATCACCAATGAGATAAAGATTATTACTTTGTTTACAATCAAGAAGGACTTTTCCTTTGATATTAAACGCAGGGTTCCAATTATGTTTCTCTATAATTTTATATTCTGTAAAATACTGACTTAGTTTTGGATTTGGATAGCCACAATAAAACAAGTACGTGCCGTCAGATTGGAGAGCAATATCAAATAACTTGCCACTTTCATGGAAAAACTGAAAATTAACATTAGAAAATGTATTGTTAATCTTTCCTTGAATATGAAACATGTACGCTTTAGCAGGTTTCTTTATTGATTTGAGTTTTAGTAATTTTTGTGAAATATGAGGCGGTGTTGCAATAACAACATTCTTAGTATAATATTCTTTGCCGTGGTTTGTTTTGATACTATATCCTGATTTATTCTTTTCTAAAGAAACAACAGAATCAAGAATAATATTGTTCTTAAAGCCTTTAATTATTTTATCTTTTAAGAATGAAAACTCATAAACTGGAATAATTAAATATTGCATCCAACGCAAAAACTCTAATGCGTATAACTCGTTAAGTTTACAAAATAGAAGGCCATAAGAAGTTTCACCAAGAAACCTATCCACAACATCAAAAATACCTTTTTCTTTAACAAAATCTATTGCTTTCTGATTGTAAAGCTTGTATAGATAATTACTTGATTTAATGACTTCTTTTTGAGATTTATGTTCACACTCTTTTTTCATTGTTGTATATTTTATTTACCATCCGGTCTATAGCGAAGCGGTGACCGGTGGCAACACGAACAGGACTTTCGTATAAAAATCATTAAAAACTTCTAAGCA
>PCYB01000041.1 GCA_002762845.1 Candidatus Woesearchaeota archaeon CG10_big_fil_rev_8_21_14_0_10_36_11 | reverse complement strand
AAGCAGTACCGGTTAACAGCTTTTGTTAGCTAATTAATCATACCACCACGTCTATTGACTGGTGGTTCTTGATTAAACCAAATGAGCATGAAGAAATTCCTCATGTTACGATTGCTCGAATAAAGTCATCTCAACATACGAAACAATTGAAGAGTGTATTGGCCCAAGTTAAAACTATTGCATTTGGAAAAATGGATATCAATAAAGTTGTTTTATACGAAAGTGTGTTAACACCTAACGGGCCAGTTTATACCATTATTGAAGAATTTCCCTTTAGATAAAAGAAGAACAAAGTTTTAAATAATGGGTCATTCTTATATTATAAAGAGAGGTGTTTCACGATGTCATATATTGCGTGGTTTAAAGATTTATCAAAAGATTCTATTGCTATTGCTGGGGGCAAAGGATCTAATTTGGGTGAAATGTTCAATAAAGGGATTAATGTCCCAAACGGTTTTGCGGTTACAGCACAAGCATACGCAGAATATCTTGAAACAACCAACATTAAAAATAAAATCAATCAGTTTCTTCATAGTATTGATATTGATAATACTGAACAACTGCAACATGTGGCACAACAAGTTCAACAATTAATTATTTCTACACCAATTCCAGAAGACATTGTCGATGAAATTAAAGACAATTATGAACTTTTAGGCACAGACAAAACAAACGCTAACGAACTTGTCGAGGGGAAAGAAGTATTTGTTGCTGTACGAAGTAGTGCAACGGCGGAAGATTTACCTAATGCAAGTTTTGCAGGCCAGCAGGCAACGTACTTAAATATCAAAGGGAAAGATAATGTTGTTGTTGCAGTATTAGCATGTTGGGCATCGTTGTTTACTGCACGAGCGATATATTATCGTGAGAAAAATAATTTTGACCATTCTAAAGTTCTTATTTCAGCAATTGTTCAAAAGATGGTCAATTCTGATAGGTCAGGCATTATGTTTACTGTTAATCCAGCAACAAATATTGAAAATGAAATTATCATTGAAGCAGTATATGGTTTGGGTGAGATGATCGTGAGCGGTCAAGTTAATCCAAACCTGTATATCATTGATAAGAAAACGCGCGAGATTAAAAAGATTGAAGTCAAAAAGCAAGAAGTGGGGTTATTTAGAAATGAATTGGGAGAAAATGAAAAACAAGACATTCCAAAAAACAATCAGACAACACAAGTTCTAACTGATGCACAGATAAAAGAACTCGCTCGGTTAGGGAAAAAAATTGAAGAACATTATGGTCTGCCGCAGGATATTGAGTGGGCGATAGAAAAAAACGAAATTTTTATTGTTCAATCACGAGCAGTTACAACATTTAAACCAAAAGAAACAAGACCAATAACACCAACTATAACACCAACTTCTGAAAAGAAGAACCCATCTTCTGAAGAACCAGTTACTGAGGACCGGGGAAAAATTCTTTTGAAAGGAGAAACTGCATCAAAAGGTGTATATGCAGGAAATGTTAAAGTTATTATCGATGCGTCTGAACTTACTAAGATAGAGAAAGGTGATATTCTTGTCACGACCATGACAACACCAGACATGGTTCCTGCAATGCAAAGAGCAGGCGCAATTGTAACGAACGAAGGTGGTATGACATGTCATGCAGCAATTGTTTCACGGGAGATGGAAATTCCTTGTATTGTTGGAACGGAACATGCAACTGATGTGTTACATGATGGTCAGCAAATTACAGTTAATGCGTCACAAGGAATTGTGTACCAAGGAATAATGGATGTACTAAAAAAAGACGTGCATGAAGAACACGAAGACCATCACGATTCAGACATTATCACTGCAACGTCTATTAAAGTTATTCTTGACCTTCCAGACATTGCTAGTCACGCTGCTGCAACTGGTGCTGACGGTGTCGGGTTAGTGCGAGTAGAAATCATGATTGCAAATGGTGGGGTACATCCCGCGGAATATATCAGACAGGGAAAAGAACAGAGTTATATCGCTTTACTGAAAGAGGGTATAGGGAAAATTGCAGACGCATTTTCTCATAAACCTGTGTGGGTCCGGTGTTCAGATATGAGAACTGACGAATATAGAAATTTACAAGGAGGGGATAAAGAACCAACGGAAACAGATCCTATGATTGGGTGGCACGCTATCCGGCGTTTATTAGATGAACCAGAATTACTAAAATCAGAATTTCAAGCGGTGAAAGAGTTACATGATGAAGGATATGATAATGTGGGCATTATGCTTCCTTTTGTAATTCGTGTTGACGAAGTGAAAAAAGCGAAGGAAATTATGCGAAGTATCGGATTGGAACCTTGTAAAGACATCGATTTTGGTGTCATGGTGGAAACTCCTGCATCATGTTGGATAATTGAAGATTTATGTAAAGAAGGAATAAGTTTTGTAAGTTTTGGCACGAACGACTTAACACAATTAACTCTTGGTCTTGATAGGAACAATCAACGTATTGCCAAATTGTTTGATGAGATGCATCCTGCCGTTTTGGGCGAGATAGAAAAAGTTATTACAACATGTAAGAAATACAACGTTAAAACGTCAATATGTGGTCAGGCAGGTTCACGATCGGAAATGGCAGAATTTCTGGTGCGATGCGGTGTCGATTCAATTTCAGCAAATGCAGATGCCGTTGATGAGATTAGGCACGTTGTTGCACAGATGGAACGAAAATTGTTGCTTGAGAAAAGTCGATGAATCACTTTTTGATAGGGATTCTCATAAATTTCTTGCATTCGTAACAGGAAATTATGACTTTACCACCGCGTGTTCGTACACGAGCATTAACTCCTGGTTGTAAATATTTATAACAATGTTTACAATATCGTCGTTTGTATTTGTGGGGAATACGAACCTTTATTTTCATCGCAATTTTTCGTGCGAGCGTAACATACCTATTTGCAAGCGCTTTGTGTGTAGGAAAACGTGTAGCTGCCTGTTCAAATAGTATAGAAATACGTTCTTTGGCAATTTCTTTTTGTTTTTTCTTATCAATTCTCGGTTTTGGCATTATTAAAAAGGAACCTTTTATACTTAATAAACTTTATTGGATTCAATAAAGGACCAGGGAACAAAAAGAAATATAAGTGAACGGCCCTTCTTTAATTGCATGAAACGTGGCAGACCTGTACGAAGTCAAATCCGACAAAATGTTGTTGAAATTCTGTTCTATCTTAAAAAAGGATATGGATATCAGATTGCAAAGATATACAACGAAATCTTTCCATCAGTAACGCAACGAAGCATCTACTACCATTTACGTAAAGGTGTTCAACTCAAAGAAATTTCTGTTCATACAGTAGAACAGGAAGAAGGCCATTTTTCTTGGGGCACCATTGTAGAAAAGATTTATTATTCCCTTGGGGAAAATGCTCAACCCCGTGGAGAAAAACGTGTTGAAGATTTTTGTAAACAGTTTACTCGTTCAGGTAATGTGCTTACGCGGATCGTCAAAAAGTTCCGTAAATGAACATACTCACTTTCACGTAAAGAAATGCCTCCCCTCTTTTGATTATAAATACTTCACAGGACAGTGTAAACTTATCGGCAGGTTAATAAATAAGGACTTCTTTCTTCTTAATTAAGAGGTGAAAATATGTTTTA
>PCYB01000001.1:7097-17134 GCA_002762845.1 Candidatus Woesearchaeota archaeon CG10_big_fil_rev_8_21_14_0_10_36_11 | reverse complement strand
AACTTTTCTATACTCGAGAATAGTTGTGGAACTTCAGAAAGCTAAATAGTTACGGTTATTATACTCTTCTTGGTGACGCACCTACTACTCTTAGAAATGGTTCATCTCTTGCAGGTTCTTGTCCCGTTACTTTCTCTTTACTAAATTGGAATGTTTTCTGTGCCTGTTCATTATGGTCAGAAACTAATTCTTCTATCGTTATTAGAATTTCCTGTGGCATTCTGGGAGAGAGAGGGATTCCTGGACTTTCATAATCAGCTAGGCGTATCGCTTCTCTTTCGTACCCTTCAAGAAAACGACAAACTCGAGCAAAATAATCTCCTCTGTCTTTTGTTTTTATTGTACTATCACCAATTTGCGCATAAAATTTTCCGTCATAATCACGGTAAATAAGGAGTTCTATCATCTTTTGAACTCAGAATGAATTTGGCAATGTATATAATACTTTTCAACTATTTCTTGTGGTTATGAGTAGGTTTTATAAAAGAAATAAATATAGTCTGACAGTATGGCAATAGATTTTATAATAGCGAAGTGTAAAACAAAAGCAGCTTTTTCCGCGAAACTAAAATCTTCTCAGAAATTGAATTTAGAAAACGTCAAAAAGAAATTTACGGTTATTCTTGAAACACCTATCCTTCTTGTAATACAAGAAAAGGGTATAGAAATTATTGTTCACGGTCATGGAGAACTATTGTTCAAAAAATGTACTGATACTAATCTCATGAAACGTATCGCGGCAAAAGTGTATGCTTTAGGATTGAAAAATAAAAAGTTAATCTTGTAATGGAGTTATTCGTGGATCACTAAGTACTTGCCTAATATACGCTGCATCTCTTGGGTTATATTCTGATTCTACCATTGCAAGATATGTTTTCCCATTTCTCAAATCGTCCTGCATGATTTGTAAAATACTTTGATTACATGGATTTAATATACCTTTTTCATGTATTGGTAAATGCTGATCTCCACTATGTGTCTCAGTTAAATGGAGCTGAGGAATAATTTCTCTATAATCTCGAAAGAAGTCAACAACATCCCTTCTTTTCTTTTGATAAAATTTTCCTGGGTGGGCAGTGTCTAAATCAAGAAAAAAATGGGCAACATCTAAATTAATATACGTTCCATGGTCAGCATTAAGGCGTAGCAATTGGTTCGGGGTAATTCCGCCAGTCTCTACAGCAATCGCAACATCTAATCCCTGTCTTTGTATGTATGTAACAAGTTCTCCAATTTTTGCACTATAATCCTTAAAATCCTCCTCTGCCAAAACCGTCCCGGGCTTTGTTACATGAATTGTAACGTTTCTAACACCCAAAAAATCACAATACTCTAAGAATCGTTTACTGAGGTCTAAACGAACTTCCTCCGCATAAATTAGCTTGTCCATAATGTGTGTTACAGGTACCCCTTCTTGTCCATCGTCTGACCTATATTGTGCAGGAACAGTATGCCACACGAAGTCCATGTTAAATGGCCCTTCACCTTTCTGACGCAAAAAAGGGTGATGTATCATAAATTGGTACCCTCTTCTCTTAAGACGGTTTACAATACTTCGTACATCAATTTTATCCTTTCGGTCTAATCCTACAAAACCTTCAATTGTTTGATAATGTAGTTCTAAAGTACTTCCTCTTAATATTGAATCTCTCGATCTATCTCTGAGAATCTGTTCAAGAACTCTATTGTTCGCAACAAGAAAATTACTTGGAAACAACGTATTTTGTATATGTGGTTGAACCGGAAATCCTAACCTAAGCATTGGTTCGTTATCATCTCTTTCTTGATTTTCATCAAAACTTTCTATAGATGTTGCAACCATTGTAAAAACACCTCCATTTAAGTAATACCATATAAACCTTCTGGAACAATACGATTTCCATACATATATACTGGGGGTTCACACTATATCTATATTTTGTGAACTTGTACGAGAAACATTTATAATGTTTAAATAATTAATAGATATTCTATGCGTTATTTTTATAGTAAAAATATTGACAAACGGGTAGATCTTGTTGTCTCGTTCTTGGACACTTACTGGAAAGAATTTGTAAGTCTGAATAAAGATTCTGAAAGAATCATATTTCCTACAAGAAATCATATTATGAAAGCAAGTCCTTTCAGTCGGCGAAACGCGTATAAACACATCCATAAGTTATTGTTTTATCACATCTTTACAGAGGAAAGAAATACATTAATTCCAACATCATTTACCTTTAAAATTAATGGTACTACATTCAATACTTCTTCTTACGTGTTTGAAGAAATACTTCCATTAAATCTCAAGAAAGAACAATTATATCTTATAACCCCAAAAATCAAGACAACAATACTTATTGCCCTCTTGGAAAGAGTCATGGTTGATGGATGTTCTTTGCGGGAATATTGTAATATCTCAATTGGTGCTCCCGAGAATTATTCTTATACACAAAAGTATCATTATAGTGAGCTTCCAAGAACATCACGAATGATTGAGGTGTGGAATCAAACAGACAAGGCGATAGCAAAGCAGGAACAAAAACTTTTAGAAGTTATGTCTCCCATTAAGGATCCATTATCACATAATACTGCGTTGTTTCTTATTCCTAATAGTTCTTCACCGTTTATTCAGATTGATAAGATTAATAGAGAATATGTTCTTGCAGCATGGTGTTCTCATATTATAGGTGATGAACTTAAAGGTGGTCCTGACGATGAAACAAAAACGAACTCGTATATCGAATTCTATGACGAAAACAAAAACACAATAAATTCTGCTAATTTTGTATTCGGGAACCAAGGACTTAACCTTATGACAGACCTTCTTGTGGTGAGTAGTCGTATTGAACCTTCTGGGGAACTTCTTGGATGGTATGACTTTAAGAACAACATTCCTGCAGGAAAACGTGTACATAACCACATACTAATTAGTTTTATTCGACTAATGATGCCAGAGAACACAACATATTTTAAGATTTTTACACACGATAAAAGTTATTTCGCATTTATCTCTTTATTTCCCTATTCAAAATTTCCTAAAGCGTTTATTGAACTACGGCGGCGTCAGCCGTCACGGTTTGTTCAACACACAACGCCAATTTTTTATTATGAGAAATGTCCTGAAATACGTACTCCAAAAGAGTACATTGAAATGAACAAAAAGTTATTAGAAGCAAGTTTTGTTGTTGGATCTGAGAAAAACGAACTGCTAAAAAGTGCAATCTTACACTTAAATGCCTTTTTTGTGTCTCTACGTGAAGATATAAAAAGAGCAATGAAATCTGTCAATTTTTCAGTAGAATTTCTTCATATTGTTAATTCTTCTCTTGACGCAAAACTATTACTTTCTTTAGCGATACGTAACAAAAGCACAACGTTAAAATCGTCAATTACAAAAGAAATAATTAAAGATTATCATCTTACACAAGAGCTAATTAGTTTCTTACGAGAACACACCATTTTTGTAGACCATATTCTTTTCTTTCTCATAACCAACTTTCGACAATATCGTGACGTAAAGTTTTATCTAAAACGAGATTTAGAACTTGCAAATCTTCGAAAGATTGTTCAAGAAAACAAGGAGATTGTTAATAAAAGTAATAATAGTGATTTAAAAATCGAAGTGTATAAGTGGTTACTTACGTTTGAAAGAACCTTAATTGAAAACAAGTTAATGCAAGGTGAAAAGATACACCTTTGTGAAATTCAGGAAACATTTCAAAATCTTGCAACTACATATAAACTGCTTGCGGACCATGTTAAACAGTTTTCATGGTTACCATCAAAAGAAAATATCTTTAGAAATAAATACTGGTTGTACAAAAGTTTGTCATTATTCTATACTTTCTCTGAGATATCGTTTAAAGCAAAGGTTTTTACAAGAATAACGTCAGATCCATGTATTAACGAATTATCTGTTTCTTTACAAGAGTTCGAAAAGAAGTTGTTTTGAATAAAAAGAAAAATGAGCGCCCCAGGCAGGAATTGAACCTGCGACCCTGCGGTTAACAGCTTCATGGAAATAATTCTCGCATGCTCTAACCGCTAAGCCACTGGGGCATTTATCTTGTGACACTACGCCCGTTAGGGCATAAGGGTGTCCTTGCGCCAAATGATTTATAAATATTTCTGCTCAGAAAAAGTCTATGGAAATATTACCTGATATTATTATTGTGGACACTGCGCTCTATATAAAACCGGAAAAAGTTCTTATCATAAGTGACCTTCATATTGGGTATGAGGAAGCGTTACATCATAAAGGTGTCCTTCTTCCCAAAACACAGCTTAAAACAATACTATTACAGTTAAAACATATCTTTATAAAAGTAAAACCAAAAATTATTGTTATTAATGGCGATCTTAAACATGAATTTGGAAAAATTCTTAGAGATGAATGGTCAGATGCGTTAAAAGTTATTGATTTCTTGTTAAAACATTGTCAAAAAGTTATTGTCATCCAGGGAAATCACGATCCTCTTGTTACTCCCATTACACAAAAAAGGAACATAACAGTGGTACAAGAATACAGAGTGAGAAATATATGTATAACGCACGGCGATGCTCTTGTTGAAACGAATGCAAAGATACTTATCATCGGTCACGAACATCCCGCAATTACATTGCGTGAAAAGAGTAAATATGAAACATACAAGTGTTTCCTTCAGGGAACATGGAAACGTAAAAAGTGTATTGTTATGCCCAGTTTCAATCCATTACTAGAAGGAACAAATGTTCTTAAAGAGAGGTTGTTAAGTCCATTCTTGAATGATATCAAACACTTTACGGTATTTATTGTAAGTAATAACAAAATATTTAATTTTGGCAAAATAAAGAATTTATAGTGTATTATACTTTTTTCCTTGCTTTTATGTTATATCCTTTTTGTTTTTTCTGGTGATACGAACAAAATACTTTTCCTGAAACAACATTTCTTGAACACCTGACACAAATTCTTTCATTTTTTTTCTTTGTGTATAATGAACGACGTTCTTTATTTAACCGTTTCTTATTACGATAATAAAATGCAAGAAATCTATTAGGATATGTTCTTTCTACTTTCTTCTTTTGTAACTTGTGTAACACGCGCCGTAACATTTCTTGTACGTGTCATGTCCCACAAGATATATAAAGTTTTAGTATATTATTAAGTCATGTCCGAAAAACTTAAGTGGATGGAAGATGGCGATCGCGTACTGTACTCTTTTCGAAAAACACGAAAGGCGTTCATTGTTGAGTATGCGTGTGGTAGTCTTCTTCTTATTTTTGGTATCCTTTCATATAACTTAAAATTTACTTTTCCCAATAGTATACGATATGTTGTTTTAGGATTAAGCATTTTTGTATTGGGGTATGCAGAAATCTCACGATACATGTGTAGATACAAAATAACAAACGAGAAGATAATCATCTCTCATGGACTTATCAAACATCATCGGAAAAATGTTTACTTTCATCCTCTTGGTTTTGTTCCTGATATAAACGTGAAACAGAGCCAGCTTCAGCGATTATTGGGATATGGAACTATTGACGTAGAAGCAGGAGCGGGAAAAACATTTGAGATTAAAGACATTGAAGATCCTCATGGAGTTATGAAAATGATTGAGGAACATATCCAAAAGCATAAAAAGGTATAAAATCTTTCATGAAGTTATCATCGTCACCAACACCACATGCTGTTTCATTACTTTTGCTCTTCTTTATGGCTACTTAATTCGGAAGTTTTTTTTGTATTGGGTCTTGTTTTAGGAAGTGATACTTGGATCAGCAGTCCAAACCAACGCTTCATTTCCAATATAACTATGGCTACCTAATGGCACATAATAAATAAAATTATTATTATCATTATCTTCAAAAGTGATTTTACTTTTTCCATCAAGTTCTTTATTTAAAGTTTCTTTGAAGAACTTAATCGCAGCTTCTGTGGGTCGTTGGTCAGAAGAACTAGACGAAGGCGGTTGCACAAGTATTGAGTATTGTATCTGTGAAGTCTGTTTAACATAATTGTTATAAATGCTTTCTGTAACTTGCCAATCATAATCAGCATCCGCCAAAGTAATCTTAGAAGGTAACAAAACATTAAAGTAACCTTTTTCTGAAGCTAATTTAAAAACAACTCCGCCCGCACTATGAGATGTCAATGAAACTCGGTCAATCTCAGAAGATCCGCCTTCTACAAGAGCGTCAATAATTTTATAAACGGAGTTATGTAGTTTAGGCAAATCAAGTTCGCCGCTTTTACTGATTGTACTCCACTGTCTAGATTTGGCATCATACCTCTCCACATTACCCGTGCCAAGTGACCAAGGCATTTCAGGATAGACTAAAATAAAATTTGTACCCTTACGTACAAGCTGACTAACTTGCTCGGCAATTCGTGAATTCATGGTACTTCTACTAAAACCACCTTTACCATGAAAGAAATACATCAGTTCAACAGGTTGATTAAAATTAGTTGTTTCAGGAACAAAAAGAATTGTATCTCTACCAATACCTTCTCTATACAAACCATCCTCGGGACCATTAGACGTGATTTTCCCTACCCAAGTCGATCCTTTCAGATTCTTCTGAGACATAGCATTTTTCCAACTACTAATGGTTGAAGACGAAGCGGGGGCATAACCAAAACCGCCATTTAATAAAGTGCCAAAATTCCCATTCTCACTTACTGGGCTTTCAATTGGTTCGGAAGGAATAGTACTACCACAACCAATAGGGTTTGTGAACCAATCAGGGGCAGTAGCAACGTTTAAAGAACTTGTACATGTGTCATCAGAACATCCTATTTGTATGTGATAATGATTAGCGTGACCGTCAAGATGTCGTAGAACATTGCCACTATTCGGATAACTACCTTCAGTTACCTGTGCAATGTTACAGTTATTGAAGAAATATTTAACATTATTACTCTCACCCTCTTCATTACAGACATATTTGTGCAATTCATAAATCAAATACTTGTCAAAAGCAACATCAGTTATTTTTGTTCCTGACTTTTCTGCAGCTTCTTTGAGAGAAACTAACAAAACCCAGTTTGCTTGTAAAGACTCTTCGTTCGCAAATTTGTCATTCGCTGTTCCAGTACATGTTCCACCGGAATTAGGACACCCTTTGATACTTCCTCTTACTTGTTTTAATCCATTATCATAATAGAAATAACCCAAATCAGCATTACGACCATTCTGATGACTAATATGTCCCGAATAAGTATATCTCTTTCCTCTATACAAATCGCTATTTTCGTCTTGAGAATTAAATTTAAGTAATTCTTTAGGTGGCATTTCACACACTTTTTTTGTGCTTTTATACGCAAAGCTTCCATCTTTTACGCTCCTATCACCAACATTCAGTTTTTGACCAACATTTTTACTCAATGAACAGGAAGCTCTTTCTAAAATATTAATCAATTCTAATGTACCATACTCTACCGGTTCAAGCTTTCCTGTTGCAGCAGACACTTTTTGATGCGGGTTATTAGTGAATGAATTAGTTATTGTCTTAACACCATTGATTAAATATCCTCTATCAGTACTTCCAACAGACTTAGAATCCTGTGGTGCTGTGGTGATTGCACAGTCTCCATCAAGAGTAGCTGAAAAAACAGAACCCGCTGTTGGAGAAATTTCTGTTTGCTGTTGAACCTGTGGTGGTGAATAGACTTCTGTATAATCTTTCCATTTGCTTCCAGTAGTATCCCACACTTTACCTGCTTCAGCACCCACAAGGGGAGCAATTTCCTGCCAAACGTCATCCATTTCTTTACAAGCAGGTGAGGAACAAACAGTTCCTGGTACAACACCATCACTTGTTGCAGCACCAACATTAACAATAGAAAATGCAAGAATAAAACTGGGAATGAGGAAAAGTAAAAGTACAATTGCGATAGGTAATAGTTTATATCTCATTCTATAATATAATCAATACCTCCATAGTATGTTTCGATAACAAATTTCTTTGTTGTAATGATTTTCTTATTAAGCAAAGGATTCTCAATAGTTATGTCTAAAGTATATTCGCCATCATCAAAATCTGGCAAAGTCGCTACATAATCAGCGAATGTAATTGTTTCTTTTTCTTTGCTCGCGAGTTCAAAATAATAATTGTCTTTAGCGTCAAATTCCATTAACGAAAACCCTTCTGGTCCAACGAGGCGATAATTACGAACTAACATAATTTGTCCATTTTGCGGAGAACTCTGCACAGTTGTATGGATATAAAAATGATCTCCTTGGCCAAAATCGTCCAAAGGATTAATGCAAGACAACATTTCGTCAACTAAACTACAAAAAACAATTTCATTTATTACTAATTCACCACTCCTCTCAATTGGTATAAATTCTGTATTTAATATGGGAACATCGTCCATATCAGCTTTAACAGAAACAATGCCTGTCTGTACCAATAACAAGACAACTGCGCTTGTTAACACTACCAAAATCATAAGCGCAAGTATTTGCATGGGTATTGTTCCCTGTTTAATTAACATTGTATATTTTGACATTCAGGATATTGAGTGTGGACTGCGAGATCCTTTGCTATACAGCAAAAATATTTTTCTGCTTTCTGATATTCGCCAGCATTCTTTACATCGCTTGGATATGGTGTAAGTGTTTGACCAACATAATTTCTTGTAAAGAAAAGGTTTAACAAACTTCGTATCTCGCTTCCATAATCTACTTTCCACCGTGAACTTCCTAATTTAACATAACTTGCAATCCAGTAATAAATTGCTTTCACATCTGATAATGAACTGTCTCCACGTTTCATGTTCTGTTGTACAAGATCTTTTGCTTTTTCTATCACAAGACGATAATTACCTACTTTGAAATCCGCATACATATCACTTGCAATGGACTCTTCAACTCTCTCAGATTGGACTCGTATAACTTGCGAATGGGTTGATTTACCTTGTCCACTACGCTGTACTGGTGTTACTGCAGTGAAACAGCTTCCGCCAGAACCCGGCTGTAATAGTTGTGCAGTTATTTGCAGTGAACTCATTGTTCCTACTGATTGTGTTACTGTCGTGTCTGATGGTAATGTTTGGAACGTACACTGTGCTTGTGAAGATACTGGTGTTGTCGTGTCAAATATTTGACTGAACGTGAATCCATCAACAGTAAATTGTGCATTCGCTATTTCGCTACGAGTAAGTTCATTTCGTGTTGTCGTTCCTGTAACAACAACGACAGTATTTCCTGATTTACCATACGTAACACCGTTTGATTGTGCAACAACCTGAACATTTGGATCCACATCAAGCTGATACGTACCACTTGATTTTGGCGTAAGTGTTACCGTAAATTTTCGAGGACTGCTATGTATGTTTGGTCTTGCATTTGTATACACATCTCCACCATTGCCACCACATCCATTTACGCTTTCAGCACTAACTTTGATAATCGTTCCCATACTTCCGCCACTAAGCATATCTTCTGAAACAGTTGCAAGTTGTATTCGTGGAGCGTACGGTCCGGCAATACCTTCCGGAAGGTCAATAATTCGTTCAATTTTTCCTTTCGTATCAGTAATTTTCAAACATGCTTTTTCTTTTCCTAAATACATATACGGTTTAATGATAATTGGATCGTTTTTAATAAACAAGTTTGGACTTTGACAATCGGTAAACTCTTCACTATTTTTATCATAACATTCCATGTATGGATGTTCAAAGAACGTTTGTCCTCCTGTAAAGAACTCGCTAATCTCAGGACATATGTATCGTCCCGAACTTAAATCAGCATAACATTCTGCTTGTAACGTAGGACTTATATCGGTAATGGGGAAATAGAATATTCCCCCGGTAGATGTCCTGTACCCTTCATCGAAACATGCTTCTGGACTTTCTCCCGAGTCAAGGAAAAGTTCAAGAACAACATGATCGTACCTGTACTGGCTACTGATGGGTTGTGGTGATTCAATGGGAAGATCAAACACTTGCCTTTTTGTCACGCCGCCAAATCCTGTACCTCCCTCAATAAGGTGCGTTCGTTGTCCTGCGTACGGTGACTGTAAATTTGCTGCCTGTAAACAATCACCACCCATTTGAACGTTCGGAT
>PCYB01000001.1:0-7090 GCA_002762845.1 Candidatus Woesearchaeota archaeon CG10_big_fil_rev_8_21_14_0_10_36_11 | reverse complement strand
GTCTTCTATACCAACACATTTCAATGACGTTCTATATCCTCGGATACTACACCCGGGAATGAACGTTCCCGCAATATGATAATTATGGATAGCTGTTCCATCAGTTGGGTTAAACGTTGTCAGTTCCCTTTCTGCGACTGGCATGAACACCATTGTTTTTGACGGGACTGCATATGCAGTGTCCATAATAAAGTCCATGCCCATAGGGAAATCATATCCAAACGCCGCAAGGCATAACGATTCTGAGAATCCTTGCGACCCAGCAGCAAAGAATTGTTCCATATTAGAATTTGCATAATCTTCTCGTACTTCTTGTATCGATGTGTCCATCGCAGCGGGGATCGCTTTAAATCCAGAATCAAAAAATGCAACTGCGTCTTTAGTAATACCTTCTTCATCCGTTTCACCTTTGCCAACATCTTTCATTGATAATGGTGAACAGTCACTTGCAAGGTATGCAATACTTTTATAGATAAGACCACATACTTGTTGTGTGAATAATGTTTTACACATGCCTGCATCATGGAATCCCGTATACTTTGCTTGTACAATACATTGTTGTAAACCAATAAGAATACTTTGAAGTGCTTCCAAATGTGCATTTATTTCTGTTAAACACATTGATTGGAATGCGCCTAACATTTGCGTTCTAGGATTAACTTGTGTTGTTGAATATTCATTTGTGGAACCGCTCAGTGTTAATGCATCAAGTGCATAATTCTGGCCGAATGCGCCGGACAAGTCCCTTCCACTATAATATCGCCATTCTGGATAATACGTTCCGATAGTTTTCCCAGATTCTGCAAAGACACGTGCCTGCCTATATTGCCACTCTTCTGCTTTCCCATTTTCTTCTTTCACTGCTGTCCGTAAGTTATCTCCCTTATAATCGCCTTTTGTTGTACTTTTATCTTCTTCACACACACACTGATACTTATCTCCTGTGTTCTCATCAACAAAACAATCGTTGGTGTACCCCGTTGCAAATTTTGTCCCATCAACACGTGCACTTCCTGCACCTTTTAAATTCCCCTCAGAATTTTCAAAGTAACATGCTCCATTAGATGTAGTTTTCATTGCTCCGGATGTAGAATCTTTTACATATGCTTCTAGTATCGTCATCGTTTTTGTATTTGAATTGTATTCACCAACATAATATTCACCACTAAGACAGTCGGTACTATCACAAGAAACATATTGTTTTTCAGTACTTAACTTACGCCACGTCCGGCCACCAGCTTCTAGTGACGTAGCTGGATCCTGATCAACACTTGAAGTTGGTATTTCCGGAACAGAAAGTATTGTTCCTCTTGCCAATGTTGTAGTTATACTTCCAGAACTTACTGTCGTTCCAACGACGAACCCATCACTCACAGCAACATATCCCGTTTTCTTTTTACACTGACTTGCACATGACTTGTCGACAGCAGCACATACTTGATCAGAATTTTCTGGGTTGATAACAAGTTTCATTGGTTTACTTACGCCTAATTGAAGTACGGGATTAAGGCGCCATATTCCTTTCTCCTCCAATTTTTCAATGTCTTTAGAACATGAAGGATTAGGATCACTTTCTGTACAGCGATAATAATATGTTCCTTCTGCATCACGCCAACAGGAAAAAGATCCTTCGTTCGCTTTACTTTGGATAACCTCACCATACTGTGGATTCTTTTTAATTTCTTCTTGACAATTTTCAATCTTGTACATTAATGCACAATTGCCAGTCACACTGCACATCTTTTGTTTCAAAACAACTTCTTCAACTTCTTGCTCATCTTTTGTTGATGTCCATGCTGCAGGTACAGCTCTACATAAGAACCTGTCACATGTCAACCTGTACAATTGGTCAACATAACTTTCAAACTTCCATGCACTTGCAGTTCCAGGACATTTTTTGTCTAACGAACTTGCTTCAAGAGTTTCGATTGATGGAACTAGTGCATCGGTCCGTGTACTTCCTAATTCTTTCCAATGTTCGATTGTACTGTCAAGATACAGTTTCTGCTGTACACTACCAGAAGGACATCTGTCCTCTTCTTTTGGTTGTAATCGTCGTGTCCATGGTTCAAAGTTTGACATAAAGATTCTATAAAATCGTACAACCATTTTTGTTAAAAAGGAACCAATACAACTTACACCGGTTATCATCATTGCTGTTCGTAAGTATGGTTTGACTGTTTCAATTTGGTTAATTGTCCAGTTGAGTGCAGCGACACCTTCATCCGCCAAGAAGTCCGGTACAAGTTCAGAACTGTCAATCGGAATATCAACAAAGTATCCTAAGTCGTGACACATAACTTGTGTCTTTGTTTCGCTCCATTGGCCGTTTGCTTCTTTTTCCTGATAATTAACAAGTATCTTTATCGGCATTTTTAATTGCCGTTTACTTGTAAAATCGTCCCAGATATTATCTTCCCTTTCACTAAATTCATCTGCTCTGTTTAATGTTGCTGTAACATAATATGCTGTATTATCACCGTTAGGGTGGTTTGTAAGTGTGTTCGGTAACAATTTACAGCCCATCGCGTAATCATCTTCTTCACTGATTTGTTGCGTGCACGCTTTCCTAAACGTCGCACCAAGAATTTTGTATCCCTCTTCAACTTCTAATGTTGCGGGGTTAGTTTCACCGAGAGCAGTACCGCGGTACGATACATTAAACACTGCCTGTACAGTCTCTCTCCCTTCTTCCATTAATGTCGGATCAAGACGGAACGGTGCCTGAAATTTGGTAATTGGTTGAATGTCAAGTGCAAAATTTCCTGAGTAACATGAATTAACATGAGCATTCTTTTGCGCATAGCCAGTCTTTCCCGTTTGATCTTCTGCAATAATGTATATGTGGAATGTTTTTTGCTGCTCTTCACCGATTGATGGTAAGTTAGGTATTAAAATTTCTTGTAACCCTGACGGAACTTCTCTCGGTGCAAGGTCTTCAATACTTGTGAATTGTGGTGGTGGAAATGATATCCTTTTAAATGAAAAGTTACCATCTTCACCAGCAGTCGTTGTTGCAATTGCGCGTTTGAAATCTGCCCTATATTCATCTCCACGTTCTCTATAAATGAACAAGTATACTTTTGCACCAGATTCAGTTTCTCCCGTAATATCTGTCTGTGCACGTTGTTGTATACCCTCAAGGGTAACGGAAACACCTTCATAATATTCTGTTCCTCCCGTAAGGTCAAACTGTACGGTTGGCGCTCGTGTATCAGCAATAATAGTTTTTTCAAGAACTGTTGTCCATCCTGCCATGTCTGTTGCCGAAATTTGGAGTATGTTTACTCCTTCGTCAATAGAAACTTCTTCTTCGAAATGAAGACCTTCAGCATTTCCCACGGAACGATTATTGACCGTAAACTCAATGGTACTATTCTCAGAAACATTTCCAATAATTTTAAGTGTACTTTCTTCAACCAATTCAGCAATTTCTTCAATGTCAATAACTGGCTTTTTTGTATCTGCAAAAATAGTTTGGGTAAACGTTCCGGTATTACCCGCAACATCTACTGCATCCATTCGAAGTATATTTTGTTGATTATGAAGTAATGTAACGCCTACAAACACGAATACACCATTAAGTGCTACTGTTTCTCCTGCAATGTTATCATTCACGTACAACTTTACCGTTGCACCAATCTCTACTGAGCCGTTAACGTCTATCGTATCACCGGCAACAAATTCTGGCAAGGCAGTTTCAATCACTGGTGCATCAGTATCAAGTGCTAATGTTGTAAATGTATACATCTCTCCTTCATTCGTATCAACGACTCCCGCACTTTCAACACTAAACACATATCCCGTTTCACTTTGCAAGTTGTTAAGCAGGATGGAATGTTGTGTAACATCGGCAACATCACCACTCGTTCGCAAATTATTTTCATCTTGGCCATACTGCACAAAACTATCTGCACTTTCATCAGTTTCCCATATTATCTGTGCTGTAGTATCAGTAACATCTTCTGCGCGGACGTTTGACAGTTCCATTGCACTTACAAATGGAAGGTTCATAAAGAGAAGTAAAACTACAATGACCATACTTTTGTGCCAATGTAGTTTTTTCATTTTATCGTATATCTGGTTGTGGAACTCGCGCGCTATACTCTGACAATCCTGCCATGAATGTAAATATTCCTTCGTTGCTTGTATCATCACTTGTAACTGCGTGGAACGTCATTTCTTGCATGTCACTCAATGCAGTCCATGGTGCAGTCCAATTTTGAGTATATCCCCCAACAAGTTTTTCATCATTGAAAATACTAATTTGAAGATTGTACGTAAAATCTGCTCCTGCAAGGAACTCAAGATATTGTTGGTTTATTATTTCCTGATCAATCTGTGAAGAGAGGACAATACTGCTACTGTGGTAAGGCTCATTTGCAAGAAGTTTCTCATCTTTTTTACTGTATTTGATTTGGATAGAAACTGTTTCATCATTATCAATCTCCTCGCCAGGGGAGTTTTCCATGGTATTTGATATTCTATGTTTTAAAACGGTAATTTCTGATGCAGGAATTTTTATGATTGGAACTAAGTTTAATTCAACATTTTCTCCAGGTTTTGTTACAACACGTTTCCAGTCTTCTTTATATCCTTCCATTTCTCCTCGTACGATGCCACCAACACAGTATGGGAAATTCCATGTGTTTGATGCTTGATATCCACGTTGTGCAAAATCAAAGATGGTTTTTCCAAGGTCGCACGTATATTTTATACATGAGAAACTAACATCGGTATTATCTAACGGTTGTTGGTCATACACAATACCATTATCAACAAGGCTCCATGTCGTTACGGTCATAGGAATTCGTCGTTGCGAACAATACTTGTCATCATCAACAAATGTTGTCGTTGCAGATTCTCGTGCAACAATTTCAACGGACCTGTCCGGCATGTTTCGCACAAGATGGACAGTAAACGCCATATTGAAAACATACCCCGTTGTTTCGTCATGGACTTGTACCAAAACGGGGTATGATATATCGTACGTGAACTTCCAGTTTTGTAAACAAAGATAGGAAATGATACTTGTTCCGCCAAGTGAACCTGACTTCATTTTGTTTCCTTCTGTTGGTGTTACTTGAAACGTAAAAGGGTATGTATCTTCATATTTAAACACAACACCTACGTCAGGATTAACAAACTCTTCATCCAACTCCCACACGTAATGGTTTTGATAATAAGGAAATTCGTCAGGATATTCAACATATTCCGTTCCTTTAACACGTAATTTATTTACATTAACACGAAGAAGTTGTTGTAACGATTTTTTTACATCTGGGACGTTCCACACTTTTTGTGTACAACTAATGTCTGTTCCTGCAACTGGAACGCCAGGACTTTCTAACGAGATAAGGTCTTGTGTGATATCTTCTAACTTTAAATCTGTCATCTCACGTTCAATAATTTTTGACGCCATGGTATGAAGCCGTTTAAGTTTAATTGGAGATTCTGTAACATGTCTAAGAACTTCAACAACTGTTTCGCCTTGTTTATTTCGTATGTCAAGGTTCCATTCAACATTAAATATTACTTGATTTTCAACTATTTCTGTATTTGCAATGATATCACTTTGTTCAACAATATCGTACGTGTCCTGGAACGGTTTTTCGGCTAGAACGCATGTTCTAAGATTACTTTCAATATATGTGTCAACTCTTTCTTTAATTTGTTGTAATGAAGGAACGTTTGTACTTTCGCCATATGCCCAGTACGGTACGACGTGCATGGGAGAAATACGAAGATGAAGTGATGCATCTCCCGCAATATTTCCTGGAACGTCAATGTATCCTCCCTGTGTTCCGATACGATCAAGTGCATCTTCACCAATAGTTTGTATGCATGTTGTGATAAGATTTTCAACTTTGGTCTTTTCCGTTACGATTAACTCTTCAGGTTTAAACACTAAAATCTCTGTTTTAAGCGAAACAACAAGCACAAGTGCAAGTATAAGTAAGATACCAACAATGATAAAAAGAGTAATTTGGCCCTTCTTCTGCCTCCACGGACTGGAAATAGCACTACTTTTATCTATCAATAACCTCTTTTTGTACATCACTTGGAGGATAATATATTTATTTATAAAGGTTGTGTTTAGCTTATAGACGGTAAAATGTTAAGAAAACCTATCCAATATAACTCACTTCTTTCTTTTTCGGTTGAGCGCCGGCAGATATCATACTTTTTGGTTCAGATATCCACTCTTTTGTTTTCTCCATAAGTTCTTTCTCTAATTCAACAATTTCCTTGCTCATTTTGTCTATGTTTATACCAAACGCAAACTTTTTTTCTAAAACTCGAAGGATTTCCTTTGCACCTTTTATGCCAACGTACATTGGGTGGGCAAACGTTTCTGCAAGTAATGAAACGCCTTTAACATTTCGTCTTTTACCGAGCGCCAACAATATTCCAGAAACGCCGATGATTGGTCCGACAACACCAAATATGTTCTCTTTAATTCCCATTTTTTTCATATACTCTTTGATAAGGGTTGTATCGTTGCCAGTACAGTACACCTTCGTTTTTTCCGGCATTGTTTGTAATCCAATTCCTCCGGTAGTAATGAGTTCTGTACTTCCGTACTGTTTCATGATTGTCAGAATCTCTTCACAGAATGTGTAACAACTTTCTTCATCTATCGGTTGAATATCTCCCGTAAGTAAAAGTAAATCACGTTTTGTTTTCTTTCCACTAAACTTTTTATAATACAATTCAATCTTTGGCATTTCTATAAGATTTTCTTCATTAACAAACACAGAATGTGGAAATTTGTACGAAAAGAACGAACATACTTTTTTTGCATTAAATTCTTCAATAAGGAAATCAACAGCAATCTTTCCCACATTGCCAATTCCGGGAAGACCTTCTATGAACAGTGGATTGTGTAATTTTGGCACTTTTGTACTTTCTTTTGTGATTTCCCAGTGTGAATCCATACAGAAACTAAAATAATTGCGGTTTATATATGTTTGGATTGAATAAAAAGTATTACTCATAAACCCTTTTTTATTAGTCTCCGACAAAAGTAAATTATAAGTACTAGGACATCTTTCTATTTGGAATGATATCTAAAAAAGAAAGGGAATTA
>PCYB01000056.1 GCA_002762845.1 Candidatus Woesearchaeota archaeon CG10_big_fil_rev_8_21_14_0_10_36_11 | reverse complement strand
CCACAACAAGCTTTCGTAAGAAAAATGAAAGAGGAGGATTAATAAAATGAAACGAAATAATCTATCGAAGGGAAATTATTTTAGGATAACACAAAAGATTTAAAAATAGAAACTTTTAAACAGGGGTCTTAACTGATGAGATGGTGATTTATATCGTACATGTAAGATGTCAAAAAAAAAATCATTATGTGCCCGTGGAACCAATTCTAAACGCATAGTTGACTTAAATCACAAAAAAATGTTGAATGTTGGGTGTAGAATCCCACAAGATTTCTTCATTACAAAAGGCAAAGGTGAAAGCGATATTACTGTTCATGCAGGATCGTATCATTTAGCGTTAAAAAATGCAGGGATTGAAATGTGTAACATTATTACCTATTCTTCTATCTTACCGAAAATAGCAAAGGTTGTACAAAGACCAAAAAGTCTTATTCATGGTTCAGTCATGGAAACAATCATGGCAGTTTCTACAAATAAAAAAGGAAAAAGAGCAACTGCGTCAATTATCTTCAGCTGGCTGTATGATAAAAAGACAGGTGTAAAATACGGTGGTCTCGTTTGCGAATACAACGGTACTAAAACAATTAAAGATGCTGAAATTGAACTTCGTACAAGTTTACACGAACTTTATACTCATGGTTTTGAGGAACAGTTTGAACTTCGAGGAAGTACAACAATTTCTGAAACGATAAAACCAACAAAGAGATTTGGAACCGCTATTGTTAGTCTGTGTTTCGTAAATTATGTTTACCCTTTAGTATAAGCTATTCGTTATATGGACTATTTTTAGTAACATTTTTGTACCCAAAACATTTATAAAATAACCCTACAATTGTGCTATAAAAGCCAACTCTTATTCGTTGTAGGATAAGAATCACTGCGTGAGGCAAAAAATATCGCAGATAAGATATTAATTCTTATTTGTGATTAAAACATGAGGAATACAATAATGGCAGAACAAGAAAACTTATTAATAGATTCAAACGAGTACCTTAAGTCAGGCATCCATATAGGAACAAAATTCAAAACCAAATATATGGCGAACTTTATTTACAAGACTCGTCCCGACGGATTAAGCGTTCTTAACCTTAAAAAAATTGACGAACGAATCACAATAGCAATAAACCTCCTTTCTCAGTACGAACCGCAAGATATTCTTATTCTTTGCCGTAGAGAAAACGGGTGGAAAGCTCTTAAGATGTTTAATAAGCTTACTGGGATAAATGTTATCATTGGACGATATCCCCCAGGCATATTAACAAATCCTAATTTGGACACATTTACAGAACCAAAAATTATCTTTGTGTGCGATCCATGGCCAGACAAGAATGTTGTGGATGATGCAAATAGAGTTGGTATTCCAATTATTGCATTATGTGATACAAATAACCAATCAAACAAGATTGACCTTGTCGTTCCGTGTAACAACAAAGGTAAAAAGTCTGTCGGTTTAGTATTTTACTTGGTTGCACGCGAGTATATGCGGAACAAAGCAATGCTTAAAGGAAACGAAGATCTTCCTGCAGTTTTAGACGATTTTGTTGAAGAATAATTGTTATTTTTTTCTTCTCTTTCTTTCCTTCTCTTCCACAATCCTTAAAAACTTGTTCTGAGCTCTTCTTTCGATAATGAAAAAAGTTGTTGTTATAGGTGGAGGGACAGGTAATTTTACTGTTCTCAGAGGTCTTAAAAATTATGACCTTGACTTGAGTGCAGTCGTTTCAATGGCAGATGACGGTGGCAGTACAGGAATTCTTCGTGACGAGTTGGGCGTTCTTCCCCCAGGTGATGTACGGCAATGTTTAGTTGCTCTTTCAGGATCAGGTAGGTTAATGCGCGGCCTTATGAATTATCGTTTTGAAAATGGATGTCTTGAAGGGCACAGTTTTGGTAACATTTTTCTGTCAGCGTTGGAAAAAGTTACGGGAAGTTTTGAACAAGCCGTTGACGAAGTTGGCAAAATCCTTTCAATTAAAGGAAAAGTTATTCCTATCACAACAAACCAAGTTAGGTTAAAGATGATTCTTAATAACGGCAAGGTTCTTGGTGGTGAGGGAGAAATATATATGTCAAACGAAATCGAGCAAGGGTTTCGAAGTATCTTTCTTGAACCAATTCCAAAAGTTAATGCACGCGCGATTGATGAAATAATGAATGCAGACCTTATTGTTTTGGGTCCTGGGGGAATGTACAGTTCATTAATTCCCATACTGCTTGTTGAAGGTGTAAGTAAAGCACTTCGTGAAACGAAAGCCGAAAAAGTATTTGTTGTGAACCTTATGAACAAAAAAGGTCAAACATCAGGATTTACTGTTAATAAATATCTTAAAGAGATTATTCGTTTCACTGGGAAAGACATTTTTGATTTTATTATTGTAAACGATGGTACTCCTGCAAAAGAGTTGGTTGATATGTATTCTGTTGAGGGAGATTTAGTAAAGAACGATTTAGCGAACGATGATAGAATTGTTGCTGCTGATTTACTTGATAGCAAAACATCACAATATAGCACAACGGACGTTCTCGCAAACCATCGAGCATTGATACGGCACGATAGCAAAAAATTAGCACAAGTACTTATGGGGATTATCAATGAACTCTAAATTGCTAATCTTTGATTTAGATGATACATTAATTGATACAACCGGTTGTATTGCTCCTTTAAAGTTGAAGATGGCATTGAGTGCAATGGTGGATGCCGGTTTACATGTTGATTCTTTTTCCAATGCTTTATTCCAATTGAAAAAAATAGATACAAAATCTCCTAGTGGAAAGAAATCAATACATTTGTTTCTTGAAAAGATGGGCGCTTCAGAAGATTTATGTAAGATTGGTGTGGAAACTTATTATGAATTTAAAGATTTAAACTTTTCAGTCAATACCCTTCCAAGAGCAAATGAAATGCTCTATGAACTGAATAGAAGTCATGATTTAGTCATTGTAAGTAAAGGAATTGAAAAAGTACAGTTACTAAAGATGCAAAAAGCAGGAATTGATCCAACCCTTTTCAAGAAAGTGGTTATTACGAATGAGTATTATAAAAAATCTGAATATCAGAAAGTGATTAAAGAATTACAGTACCTTCCTGAAAATACCATTGTATGTGGGGACAGGGTTGATGGTGATCTTCTTCCCGCAAAAGAGTTAGGCCTGAAAACGGTACATATTCAATGGGGAAGGGGAAAGTTATTTAAGTTAAATAATGAGAATATTGATTATTCGATTAAAGATCTATCAGAATTAAAAAATATTGTTAAGGAAATGATGTAATGCAAGCAGTAATTCTCGCAGCTGGAAAAGGAACACGGATTTATCCAATGGGATTAAAGAAACCAAAACCGTTGATTGAAGTAGCGAACAAGCCAGTCCTTGAACATAACCTTGATCAAATGGTTGGGTTCATTGAAGAAGCTATCATTATTGTTGGATACAAAAAAGATATGATCATAAACCATTTGGGGAACAATTATCGTGGCATCAAATTAATGTACGTTGTCCAAGAAGAACAATTAGGTACGGCACATGCAGTTCTCCTTGCAGAACACCATGTTCATGGCAAATTTTTAGTGTTGAACGGTGATGATTTATTTTCTCGGAAGGATATGCTTGCGATTTCTCAGTGTAATAATTGTCTTCTTGTCCAATACAAAGAAGATGCGTCTGCATTTGGTGCAGTCGTACTCAAAGACGGTTTTGTTCAAGACATTGTTGAAAAGTCTGAAACGTTTGTGTCACATTTTGTTAATACGGGAATGTACTGTTTCATGCCAGACGTATTCTCAATTCTTCATACTATTCCACTTTCTGCACGGGGTGAATACGAATTAACGGATGCAGTAAAAGAAATAGCAAAACAAGGAAAAATGCATGCGGAAGAAGTACAAGGGCATTGGATCCCAGTTGGATACCCCTGGCATATTCTTGAAGCATCAGAAGCATTGTTGGGTGAACGTAATGAAATATCTATTCGGGGTACCTTGGGAGAGAATGTTACCATTACTGGTTCTTTGGATGTTGGAGAAGGTTCAACAGTGGGAGAATGTGTCGTTCTTCGTGGAAATATTGTTGTTGGAAAGAATTGTACCATTGGCAAAAATGTTATTATAACTGGATTTACTGCCATTGGCGATAATACTGTTATTGAAAATGGTGCACATTTACATAATGTTATTATTGGCGCCGGTGCAACTTTAAAAGAAGAATGTGTTGTGAAAGATTCTGTTCTTGGCACAGGTTCTGTTTTAAGTAAAGGTGTTCGTATCGCGAACATTTCAAAAGATGCAACTGTGAAAGTAAAGTCTAATGGTTTGATATATGATTCTGGAAAAGAAAAGTTGGGTGCATTTGTTGGAGATGAATGTGTCATTGATGATGAATTGGGCGGCGGAGATTGCGTTGGAGATTGAGAATGTATCAACCAGCAGAAGATTCGTATTTGTTACAAAGATATGTAGAGAAATATGCACTTGGCCGCGTTTTAGATATGGGAACTGGTTCTGGGATTCAAGCGTTAACGGCAGCAGAAAATAAAAATGTTAAAGACATTGTTGCAGTAGATATCGATACTGAGGTTGTTCAAGAATTACGACAAAAAATCAATGAAAAATTATTCAAGAAAGTTACTGTTATTCAAAGCGATTTGTTTGAGAATGTTGAAGGGCAGTTTAATCTTATTGTGTTTAATCCCCCATACTTACCACAAGACAAAGGAGTTGAAGACCAGGCACTATACGGCGGAAAAAAAGGGTGGGAATTGTCAGAAAGGTTTTTTTCGGAAGCGTCACAATTTCTTCTTCCAAACGGAAAGATTCTCTTTTTATTCTCTTCTTTAACGAATAAAATAAAGATTGATACGATTATTAAAGAGAATACGTTTTCTGCAAAATTATTAGAACAGAAGAAAATGCCAATGTTTGAAGAATTGTATGTTTATGAAATTGCAAAAACACCATTATTACGAAACCTTGAACGGAAAGGTGTTAAAAATATTCACTATTTCACACAAGGAAAACGAGGAATAATCTTTACTGGTTTGTTCAATAGGAACGTGTTTGTTAAAACTCATTTTTCTCAAAAGGACTTAATTAAAGTTGCTATAAAAACAACGTTACATAAGAGTAAAGCTGAAGGTAGAATTGCAAATGAAATTGCCTGGTTAAAAATATTAAACAAGAAAAACATCGGACCACAACTTTTATTTCATGGAAAAGAGTATTTTGTGTACACGTTTGTTGAAGGGGAGTTTATTGTAGATTGGATACGAAAGAACGATACAAAAAAAATACGTTCTGTGTTAATAACGATCTTTGAACAATGTTTTGTTTTAGACACGTTACATGTAAACAAAGAAGAAATGCACCATCCATTAAAACACATAATAATAGATACTAGTGGCGTACCAACATTACTTGATTTTGAACGGTGTCATAAAACAGAAAACCCTCATAACGTTACCCAATTTGTAGAATTTATATGTAGAATAAACCGTGAACTTGAAGAAAAATCTCTTGTAATTAATGTTGAACAATTGAGAACGTTGTCTCAAAAATATAAAAAAGAGATAATCGCTTCCCATACTAAATCAGCTTTAAATAACATTCTTGCACAGATTCAATAATACACATATTCAATAAAATTCTGTCTTGGAATTGTGGTGTATGCCTTGTTTCAGTTCTACTGGGCGCCACGTATCCTGGACCAATTCTGCACCAAGCCATTCGGCAAGCTCTTTAGGGTTTCCAATAGTGGCAGATAGGCCAACAATTTGTGGATTAATAAGGGTCTTAAGTAACGTAAGTAGTATTTCTAATGTTGGCCCGCGTGATGGATCATTTAACAAATGGATTTCATCAACGATAACTGTTTTCACTTCAGATAACCATGGAACATGATGTCTTAACAAAGAATCAAGTTTTTCTGTGGTGAGAATAAGAACATCATACTTGGTTAAATATCCTGATTCGGAATCAATATCTCCTGTTGACAGTATAACTGAATAGTTTGTTCCTTCAAACAATCTTTTGTATTCTCGATATTTTTCATTTGCAAGCGCTTTTAATGGGACAAGATAAATTGCTTTCCCTGTTGGTAAAGCGTGTACGATGGCCATTGTCGCTACAAGCGTTTTCCCGGAAGCAGTTGGAGCACTTACAAGAAGATTTTTTGAATCAAGAACTCCCGCATTAACAGACTTTACTTGTATTGGTGTTAGTGAGGGATACACGTATTTGTTCTTAAAATAGTCGGGAAGCTGAAGGTCTTGAATTTTCATGTTATTGGTAAATAAACGCTAAATTTATATTACTTTTCCCCAAAAAGGCCCAGAAATGTCACGAATTTATACTTTAAAGCCTGTTATAGAACATTGTTCTATATTCCCATTTTATCATTTCCAAATGATGAACTCCTAAAACTCAAAAATTTTCGAGTCTTATCCTGTTAGACACAACTTTCCATTTTTGCAGTCGTTATTTTTGCGAAAGACTTATAAATTGATTTTTGGTATTCCGAGATAACACTCCCAGTAATACGTCGGTAGTACCGCCATAAAACTGGGAGGGGTTTGTCTCTAAAATCGAAAAGAGGTGTGTTCTCATGGGCGCGCTGTTCGTAATTTTTGTGAGACAGGCTCAACAAAAAAAGATATTTAAACACGGAGGTTGTGTTAAAAATGGAAGTTAAAAAAATGGTGAAGCGCTTATTTGCGGTGGGTACCGGAATAGCAATGCTCGGTGCAACAGCAATGGGAGCGTTAGCAGCAGACTTGTCAAGTTATCCTGACATGTTCGTGACTGGTGGAACTTTTAATGGGTTATTTGTTGTTGGTGAGAGTGCACAAGCAATCGATAACTTAGCAATGACAGACATCGCAACACAGATGAAGTATGCAGGATCTGGCGCGTCTACAACAACTACTGTATCTGGAGATGCGTGGTTAGTTGGAACAAGTTCCAAGTTTTTGGAAATGGCAAACAACGATGCAAGTTCTTCTTCAACACAAACATCAGAAACGTTTAGAAACATTACAACGTTTATAGGTGATGAAGAGTTAGGTGCGCTTGCAGATGGAACTTTTAATACCAATGAAAATGAGTATACATTCCAACAATTCTTGTTTTTTGACGAGATTGCAACATCAGTTCTCGATGCTCAAAGTAGAATTGTAAAGTATACTGAAGATGATGGCGATGTTACTGGTGATTATTTCTATATTGCAAACGGCGCTCAAATTGCCCGGTACAAATTAGAATTTGGTTCTGCAGCATCATCAGACGTTACTGACTCTTCAGGAACAGCATCAACAAGCGGAACGTACTTAGACGATTTTGAAAATAGAGACATCTCTCTTATGGGAAAATCGTACAGTCTTGTAATGGCACGACGAACTAGCTCATTGGATGATGTATATCAAAATGGTATGAAGTTAACGTTAATGGCTGGTGCAACGACAGATACTCTTCTTGAAGGGGAATCTAAAACGTACACTGTCGCTGGTGTTGAGTACGATGTTACTTTAAGCTATGTTGATGCAACGAATGCAAAGTTTATTGTAAACGGCGAATCAACAAACAAGCTAGCATCTGGTGAAACGTACGTCCTTGCTGATAAGTCAGAAGTTGGTGTAAGTGAAGTACTATACCAAGCATATGCTGGTGGTATCCATTCTGCAACATTCTTCGTGGGTGCACAGAAGATTGAAATGCAAGATGATAACATCACTGGCCAAGCAGAAGGTACATACAATCTGAAAGTTGGTTCTGAGGATATTGATGGAACGACCGTATGGATTGTTGGAACGGATAACAACGTTACTGCAACGATTAATACCATTGAACTTAATATGTCTGCAGAAGATGATTACTTCGTATCTGCTGGTGGTAAGTTAAGCGACGTAATTGCAGCTGCTGGTGAAGAAAAAGAAGTACTCTTTGGAAACATGTTTGATATTGAATATGCTGGCCTTACGGGAGAAGCAACACATGACCTTCGGTTAAAAACATCTTCATCACGAAGATACAATCTTGAATTGTATGATGGTGATGGAAACTCCGTTGACATCCCGGTTGCGTATGCAAACGCAGCGTTTAACGTAACAATGGCGGAAGCGGGCGATGCGAACGCTTTGGGAAGTACAAAACGATTGATTAACCATGAAGAAGCAGATGGAACGGCAGACCACGACATCTATAAGAACGACTATTTGATATTGACGGCTGGAACTTCATCTGACGGTTCTGCAAAGTCGTACTTACTTCAGTACAAAGGTGCAGACAAGCAGACGAAAACAAGCCCAAAAATCAAGTTTAAGAATCTGGGTAATGGCGAATCGCTTGATTACGCTGTGACGACACTGACAACAACGGGAACAGTTGCGACAATTAAACTCGGTGGATATTCTTTCATCGTGCAAAACGCAACAAACATGGAATCAGACGATTTCGCAGTTGATGTTGACTTGAACGGTGGTGGTGGAGCTATGGCCGCAGCAGCTACAAACTTCGTTGATTACTACGGATCTGAGTGGGTAATTAACTATACTGCAGTAAACTCTCCATCCGACAACACTCTTGAAGTTACTAACGAGTCTTTCGTTAGGATTGACGGGTCATTCCCTAATGCAGACAGGTACGACAACTATGCACCAACTTCTGTTGTGTTAAATATAACTGCAACGTCCGGTCCTGAGTTGCGAGCTGCGTTTAGTGGTCTTACGTTGTTAACACCTGACGGAGAAACCGAAGTTAGCTATGGATATGATTCCATGGGTGCGTTCTATACGTTCAGCGAACCTGCAAGCGACCCAGACGAATTAACCATTGCATACCCTGAGAACCAACGGTTGCCTCAAGTGTACATTACGTCTGGTGCGACAACAACAGCAGCATCTGCAAGTGGAAACATGGTTGCTGTTGAAGTTGTCGATGCAACAAAGCTTGACAGTGAGGTAGCAAGTGTCTCCGCACAGAACTTAATCGTTGTTGGTGGACCATGTGTTAACAGTGTAGCAGCTGAACTGCTTGGTAACCCAGTAGACTGTACAGAAGGATTTACCGCAGGAAAAGCACGAGTTAAACTGTTCGAAAATGCAAATGGTAACGTAGCTATGTTAGTTGCAGGATACATGGGAACAGACACACGGCTTGCTGGTAAAGTAATTGCTCACAGATCCGCAGAGTTAAGCGGTACTGAAGTTGAGATCGAAGGTACAACGTACAGCGACGCAACAATCGGAGCTCCAACAACTGTAGTTGAAGAAGTTGTTGTTGAGTAAACCTACAAAACTATTTTTTTTCTTTTTTTTTCTTTCTCTTCGTTTTTCTTCCAGTGTTTTCATTAGATATTTTTGTTGTATCACGGGCGTTTCAGGAAAAGCTTTTATATGGTAAAATTTTACTACTAATCTTAAAATGGCCCTTTATAAGAATTATATCCCTTTGGGAATACTAGTGGTATTAGTAGTTTTTTCCATTTTTGTTATAAAACCGTTTGGGCTAGCAATCTTTATCGGTGCATTACTTGCATACATGTCCTCTCCATTGTATCAAATTCTTCAAAAGAAATTCAAAAATAAAACAATCCCTGCCCTTATCGTATGTTTAGTAGTATTACTTGTTTTTGGCATCCTCAGTGGTTTGTTTGTAAACACTCTTGTCCGGGAATCGTTCTCTCTTTTTGCGCTTGGAAAGCAGCGATTAGCAACAGGCTTGTTTACCGGATGTGAAAATAGCTTCTGTCAAACATTACATGAGTTTGGTCGGGATCAAGATGTGCAATATCATATCCAGCAAACACTTAAAGCAGTAACAAATTGGGTGATTAATAAAGGTTCAAATTTCCTTATAAATATCCCGCGAATGCTTCTTAACGTATTTGTTGTCTTCTTTACAATGTTTTACTTTTTACGTGATGGAAACAAAATTATTGCAAAACTGAATGATTTTTTAAGCATGAACAAAAAGAAATATTCATTTGTTATTCATCGCATGAAAGAAATCTTGCACGGAGTTGTGTACGGATATTTGATTGTTGCGTTTATTCAGGGGGCATTAGGGGCACTTGGTTTCTTCATTTTTGGTGTTCCTTCACCATTATTTTGGGGAGTTGTTATGGGATTAGCTGCACTAATTCCTTTCCTTGGAACATGGCTTGTATGGCTCCCTGCATCATTAATCATTTTCCTTGACGGAATGTTTCAAGATTCAACATCATTAATTTTGAAAGGTATTGGTTTGTTTGCGTATTCGCTTATTTTTGTAAGTACCATAGACAATTTCTTACGGCCGAAAATGATGGGTGAGAAAACAAAGACGCATCCAGCAATTATCATGCTTGGTATTTTTGGCGGAATTCTTGTATTTGGATCAGTAGGGGTTATTCTTGGACCAATCATACTGGCATTAACATTCGTATTCCTGGATATATATATTAAGAAACAAGCAGAGTAATTATCTTACTCTGTAACAATCATATTTCCATTTAATGTAATTTGTAAAAATGAATAAATTCTTCTTCTGAGATTGTCATTCCTGCTTCTATAATCAGTCTTGCTAACACAAACCCGTCTTTTGCTACGTCATCAGTTTTTGTGAATTTCTGAATTTTTTGAAGTGTATGGTGGCAAAGGTATCCCTCGTTAAGTTTAACAACAACATTTTTCTTTCCATTTTGTAACGTAAAACTCTTTTGGGAGAATAGTACATTACTGAACTCTACATTGTTTCTTTTTATTGTAAATCCATGCGCATACAACTCTCGGCTTGCAAGTTGTCGAAGGAAGTCTGTTGTGTTCTTTGCAGTAATCCCCTTTTTCTTTTGCATTTCGTTTTTTGTTGTTGTATATACTCGTCCAAGATACTGTTTCACATTTTGTCGTGGTCCTTTTGGCGTTGTTGTACTTTCCACAACGTACGCGTACATATTTTTATTGATACTTTTAGTTCGTATGTATGTCATTATACTAAACTCGCAAACATTCTTTCATGTTTTAACATGTAATGTCCATTGCTTCAATTTCTTTCTCTGTAAAACAAGTTTCAAGGACGGGACAGAATGGCGAATAATTCTCTTTTTCATTTAGGTTAAATCCAGTAAGGACATATTTTGACGGAAGAATGTACACGTCCTCATTACTGTGCGCTTTCTTTAAAGAACTACATGTTGGGTTTGCCATTACTGATTCAAAACTCTTCCAGTTCGTAAACTTCGCGCCAAAATCAAACGGTGGAAGATAATCACAGGGTACTTTCGCTTCAATTATTTTATGTTTTCCTTTTACTTTGACTATATTGTACGACGCACTATTCTTTCCATCCTGTACCTGTATACACAGATGTGCTTTATTCACTTTTTCATAAAATGCGTTATTATCTATATTCTTTTCAAGAAGATCCAACATAGACCTTGATAATTCTGCTTCTGTATTGAAATAAATTGCGTTGCCGGTTGTTACACCTTTAATGAGAAAGAACACACCAACAAGAAGAAGGATACTAAATATGGCAATGCTTGCAGTTTTCTTCTTATCAATCCCTTTATTTTGTTGCGGTCTTGAACCTCCTTGCAATATCAGGCTTTGCTGTGACGTTGAACCTCTTTGTACCATTGATGATTGTGATTGAGTAGCGCGTCCACTTTGTTGTAAATACTTATCATAATTATGTTTCATTGTTACTTTGTACGCGTTTTGTATGTCTCGTTCTGACCATCCGGCTTTAAGAAGAGCGTTTTTGATAGTGGGATATTTCTGGCCCTGTTTAATATGTTGTGTGATATACTGAACAATTTGGTTGTTTGTTCCGCCTGAACCTTTTCCAGAACCTTTTCTGGTAAGGTAATATACGCCTCCTATACCAACACCAAGAATAACGACGAAAAGAAGAATGTATGAAATTGTCCGTGTTGTGTTTGCACTTTCTTCAACCGAGACTAAATCTGATTGTGTCGTTTCAACGTCTTCCTGAAGCCCAGCCAACCCCGTCGAAATTGTGTTAATGTTTCCTGAAAGGTCTTGTTGAATTTGTGACTGTACTGTATTAATGCTAATTACATCCGTACTTAATTGACTCATTTGTGTAAGGATGGTTGATACACTTCGTTCAAGTGTCGTTATCCGTTGTTGTATAGTTGTATCATTTCCTTTTAACGATGCGATTTCTTGCTGTAGTTGTGATACTATTATTTCATATTCTGAAAGAACACTTGCGGTTTCGTTCGTTGTATTTGTAGCATTACTGGGTATACTCGTGTTAATGTCAACGAGTGTTGTTTCGTTAGAAACTTCTATATCCCAATCCCATAAACATGATTCCGCTTCACTACAATAACATAAACCTTCAGAAATGTCGTTCAATTCACAATACATTTCACATTCTTCGTCCGCAGTGCATAGTTCTTCCAAATCGATAGGTTCTGAATGTACAGAAAATACTAACGCTACAACTAGAAGTACAAGAATCAGTACGATATGTTTGTTTTTCATCGTCCTCTTTTTCAGATAAAGGAGTCTTTTGGTGTTTATATATTTAATTGTTTGGTCTTGTAGTTAAAGTGGAGACTACACTAAATCCTTTTTGCAAATCATTTTCTTTGACAATTATTAAATGTTCTGAATGACAGATTGTAGAATCAATAATGCTGATATTATTGGCAGCTAGTTCATTTGATAATAAAGCAAATACTCCAGGGGTTTTTGTCAGTTTCACATTGTAGATAATGGTCAATTCTCCTAAATTCTCTTCAATGTCTACTATCTCATTTTTATTAAACATAGACATTATTTCGGGAAGTGTTTTTTCGTCAACAATTATTTTAATATACTTATTTACTTCAAAAATTCTCAAAGTATCTCCCCCTTCAAAATCGATAATCCGGTAAAGATTAGCTAACTTGCTTCTAACTTTTTCATTTTTCTTAAGAAGAAGTGAAGCTAACCTGGTCCTTAACAAAAGTTTTGCTTTCTTCAATAAAGCATATATTTGGGGAAGATGTTCTTTTTCTTTGAGATCGGAGTTATATCTTCTGATTGCAGAGATTATTGCGTTTAAAGAACAATCAAGATGAATCTCGGGGATTATTTTCTTTGCTAAAGCTCTGACGTTAATTAATCCATCTGCTAGGTTTTTCTTAATGGTAATATGGTTGTCTAAATATCTCCAAGCTTCTTTGTTAATGTTCCTTTGTTTCATGTTGATTGTTCAAAATGTTTCATTTACCAAATAAATATTTCATATTTTATAAATTTAACTAAGATTTGTCACGCTCTTTATATAGTTGTTTTGGACTAAATCCTTCTGAGAACACAAAAAACATAAAAATAACATATAAATAAAGAAATGAAAAATTTAATCATTTTTGACATGGATGGTACTCTGCTCGACTGTGAAACTCTGGACGTATTAGCTCAAGAATTCAATGTTGAAGATCAAGTTAAAGAAATTACCGCTCAAGCAATGAACGGAGATATTGACTTTGAAGAAGCTCTGCAAAGAAGGTTGGCATTCCTAAAAGATTTTCCAAAAAAGAAATTACTAAAGATAATTGATAATTTACCATTAATGCCCGGGGCAAAAGAGTTAATCAAGAAATTAAAACAGGTTGGATATAAGACGGCCATTATTACTGGCGGTTATGGAATTGTAGCAAGAAAAATAGCTAAAAAATTAGATATTGATACTTATTTAGCAAATGACTTAGAAATTAAGAATAAAAAACTAACGGGAGATTTTAGGTTAAATGTTAATGGTAATAAAGATATTCTGCTGAATAAATTAAAGAAAAAATTTCAAGCTAATTTCACTGTTGCTATTGGCGATGGAGCAAATGATATCCCTATGCTTAATGCTGCAGATTTAGGTATTGCTTTCTGTGCTAAACCTGTAGTAAATAAAAAAATCAAAAAGAAGATAACTCAAAAGAACTTATTAAATGTCCTCAAACTAATAGAACTAAACAAAGGTTTAAATAACTAAAAACATTCTTCCATTCTAAAATGCTTGATATAAAATTTGTACGGGAACATAAAGATGTAATAACTGCATCTGAGACAAAACGTGGCCATGATCCAAAAATAGTCAACACAATCATTTCGCTTGACGAAACGTGGAAGAAAGAAGTTAAGACAATGCAAGAACTGAACCATACACGAAATGTTGTGTCCGAAGAGATTAATTCTGCAAAAAAAGCAGGAAAAGATACTATTGCACAAAAAAAGATTACTGAAATGCGTAAAATTATTGATACTATCAAACAGCAAGAAGATAAAACTGATACTGCACTCAAAAAAAGGGACGAGATGCTTAAAAGTATTGGCAATGTCTTACACGAGTCTGTGCCGAAAGGAAAAGACGATTCTGAAAATGTTGAACTTAAGAAAGTTGGCAAGTTACCGGTATTTGAATTTCCGATTAAAGATCATATTGAATTGGGGTTAGACTTGGATTTGATAGATATTGATACTGCTGCAAAAACGTCCGGTGCACGATTTTATTATTTGAAAAATGAAGCTGTGCTTTTAGATATGGCATTGCAACGGTTTGCCGTCGATAGGCTAATCGCAAAGGGGTTTACGATACACTGGGTACCTTTTATGCTTAACAGAGCGGCGTTAGAAGGTGGCGTGAACTTATCAGAATTTAAAGATACCATTTACAAAATTGAAGATGAAGACCTTTATCTGATTGGGACGTCTGAACATCCTTTAGTTGCGTTAAAGAAAGATACTGTGTTACAGGAACATGAATTACCAATGTTGCTTGGTGGCTTAAGTACCTGTTTCAGGAAAGAGGCAGGATCTCACGGTCGTGACGATAAAGGAATATTTCGTGTTCATCAATTTAACAAAGTAGAACAAGTGGTATATTGTATGCCGGAAGATTCGTACAAATTTTTTGATGAACTCCAAAAAAATGCAGAAGAATTATTTCAAGAGTTGGGAATTCCATTCAGGGTTGTTAACATTTGTACGGGAGACCTAGGAAACAAACAAGCATTACAGTACGATATTGAAGCGTGGCTTCCCGGACAGAACAATAAGAAAGGTGCGTATAGAGAAGTAACGTCATGTAGTAACGTCACTAATTATCAAGCGGTAACATTAAACACAAAGTATCTGAAAAAAGACGGTACGCGTGAATATGTTCATATGCTCAACAATACTGCGTTAGCAACTGCACGAGTCATCGTTGCTATTCTTGAAATTTTCCAAACAAAAAGTGGTACCGTAAAGATTCCTAAAGCATTGTGGCCATATATGGGCGGGATTAAAGAGATTAAACGGAAATGAATTTTATATGAATTATTTTTGTTGGTTCTTTTTCGGGTATTTTTTTTCTAAATTCTTATATATTCATAAACTTTTCATATACGTGTCTCTTATTAGTAAAAACATTAAACAAACGTGTTCTGGTGTAGAAATATTTATCAATAATACGGCTTTTAATACATATTATGAACCATTTGACAAAAAAAGTGATTTCTTACATTGTTGTGTTAAGTACAGCACTTATTTTTGGCAGCTGTCGTTATGAAGAATCAATAAGTGGGTTAGAAGCAAGAGCAGAATCTGTTAATGATATTGAACCATCTATTGTTGAACCAGAACGTGCTGGTGGTTTAGAAGTAAAAACAACATCAGCTGAATTATCTGAGAATGAAAGAAAACTACTAAATGATGCATTACTGCCCGTATATGATGGCAGGTATCAAGAATTTGCACGCCGTGTTCGTTCTCTTGACATTTTTGGGCGGCCATTTTCTCAAACTCGGGCAGCAGCTTTTCTTATTCTAATGGAAAATCAAGGTCAGTATGGAAGAAATTTTTCTCCGTATGCTGATTGGGACATTACAACTGTACCTGTGTCTTCTTTTAATGCGGTTCAACTTGGGTTAGATTCATTACCATTATTTCCCTCAGAAGATTCTGGCACGGTAATTTATGGTACTTATTGTCCAACTCCTGAAAGATGTCAACCATTGATTAAACCTCAACGAGATAGATTAGGAAAAATTGTTAATATCAATTTGGGTGGTGGACTGTTTAAAGATCTTGAAACTCCATATTCACCGCCACAAGATGTGAGAGAATTACCATGAACATTGTAAAACTTGGTGGGTCAATAGTTAATCCAGACGGAAAGTACAATGATATTGCTATTCAGGAATTTATTGATTTAGCAAAAAACAGTAAAGATAAATTTATTTTCATTGTTGGTGGAGGTAAGTTATGCAGATTTGTTCAGGACGTGTCTACACCATTTTTCAATGAAGCGTTACAAAACGAAAAGAGTGTTCAACGAGCAAATGATTGGGTGGGTATTGCAACAACAAACATTAACGCAGAATATGTATTAAACAAATTTAAAGAAACATTCGGAGATGAAGTGTATCCACAATTATTACTTGATCCTACACAAAAAGTTGATACAAAACGCCGGCTCTTTTTTACTGGTGGGTGGAAACCAGGAAGTAGTACAGATAAAGATATGATGCTTCTTGCAGAAACATTTAATGCAACGAACGTGTTTAAGATAAGTGATTTCAAAATAGTAAAAGACATTAAACCAACAGAATTTGCAAAAGTTCCTGCAGAAGAGAAAGACAAAGTCTTATCTGAAGCAAACGATATTCATGGGATGACATGGAACGATTTACACTCGCTTGTGGGCGCTGAATGGATACCTGGGTTAAGTACTCCGTTTGATCCTAAAGCAGTTCAAATTGGGTTGAAAATGAAATCAACACTGACATTATATATGGGAAGAAAAGAAGAGTTCCCTAAAATGTTGACTGGAAAAAAGTTTGTAGGAACAATCGTGAAAGGATGACTCTGCTTAATTCTATACACCAGGATTTACACGCGTTACGAAATAAAGAGAAAGCGAAACTTCTTTCTGGGTTTTTTAAGACTGGTTCGGGACAGTATGGTGAGGGTGATATTTTTTTAGGATTAACCATGCCCCAAATTCGGATAATCGCTACAAAATATTTTGATAAAGTTAGTTTATCTGAAGCTCAGGAGTTAGTGAAGAGCGAGTTTCATGAATGTAGAATGTGCGCTTTAGTGATGTTAGTGTATAAATATGAGAAGTATACTTCTGAAAGAAAAACAATTTTTGATTTCTTTCTGAACAATACTAAATATATTAACCCAAGTTTGACAGTTAATTAAAAATAAGTGTTCTAGGTTTGTAAGTTCTACCATGAAACAAACAAACACTAGAACAAATGGCATAAAAGCTA
>PCYB01000068.1 GCA_002762845.1 Candidatus Woesearchaeota archaeon CG10_big_fil_rev_8_21_14_0_10_36_11 | reverse complement strand
TCATTAGAAGTATCATTAAGAGGTGATAATCATGGCAAAAAAGAGGCGGGCTTCCCACTCCACTACAAAAGTTGTTAAGAAAAAGACAACAATTGAGTTACATCGTATAGCTCATTATACATTCTTTGTTGGTTTACTTGTGGCAATCGTCGCAGGATTGTTCAGAAGTCTTCTTGGACCGGAAATTCTTGTAACAACATTAGTTATCCTTGGTTTTGTTGTAGGATTGTTCAATTTAACAGCAAAAGAAACAATGCCGTTCTTAGTAGCAGCAATTGCGTTAATGCTTGCAGGAATAGTTAATTTGGGATTAATTCCTGGCGTTGGTCTTTACCTACGATCAATCTTGAGTAACATTGTTGTGTTTGTTGTCCCGGGAGCAATCATTATCGGACTTAAAACCATTTGGAAATTAGCGTCTGATTAAAGGGTATGTATTTTACTCTTTTTTTTCTTATTGTTCTTCTATGTTCTTTAAAACAAGAGAACATCATATCATTTCATAAGATTTATAAAAGCAAGAGTTGTTTAGGGTAGTAGATAAAGAGGTGAGTACAAATCTCAAGCAGAAACGTTGATTGTCCGCATTGTAAGAACAAGTTCACGTCCATTCTTTTTGTTGGATTAAAGGGTGTCTGTTGCCCGTATTGTAAGAATTGCATAAACATTTAAAACCATACGCGGATTTCTTTAGACATGCAAGAAAAAAAGTATTCAACCTTAGCACACTTTCTTATCTTCTTACGAGGACTTTGTATGGGTATCGCTGACGTCATTCCGGGCGTGTCTGGAGGAACGATAGCGTTCATTACAGGAATTTATCCGCGGTTAATTCATTCTTTAGGAACATTTGACTTTTCGTTCCTTGTATTTCTATTGAAAGGAAAGTTTACACAGTCATGGCATTCGTTACAAAAAAATGATTTTGCTCTTTTTATTCCTTTAATTGTAGGAATAGGAATTGCCATCCTTACTTTTTCGAGAATAATGATGTACTTTTTAGAAACATTTTCAGGGATAACATTTGCATTTTTTTTTGGGTTAATCCTTGCATCTGCACTTTTCGTATTACGAAAAGCGGGAAAATTGTCTCTTGAAAAAGGAATTTTTGTTGTGTTAGGATTTATTGGGTCCTATGTTCTTGCAGGGATCTCAACAGTATACGTTACTCATTCATTACCCGTCATTTTCATTTCTGGCGCAATTGGTATCTGTGCAATGATATTACCAGGCATTTCTGGTGCGTTCATCTTATTGTTACTGAACCAGTACCAATATATCATTACTGCATTGAACACATACCAATGGACAGTTATTGGAACGTTCCTTGTTGGAGCAATAAGCGGACTCATCGGCTTTTCAAAATTTGTTGATTATTTGTTACGAAAGTTTAAGAACATTACACTTTCGTTCCTTGTTGGCGTTATGCTCGGTTCTTTACGCATTCCCCTTGAGAAAATATCCGTTGCGGGAACGAACTGGCTCGTTCTTGTGTTTGGCATTATTGGATTTATCATCGTGTTTGTAGTAGAAGGAGTATGTGGAAAGAGGTAGAACTAACAACCACTACTTTTTCATCATTTCTTCAATCAGAAGCAACCGATTATATTTCGCTGTTCTCTCTCCCCTACAAGGAGCACCAGCTTTTATCTGATTGCAGCCAAGACCAACAGCAAGGTCTGCAATGAACGTATCTTCTGTCTCGCCGCTCCTGTGGGACACCATAACGTTCCATCCTGCATCAAACGCTTTCTGTGCTGCATCTAACGCTTCCGTTAATGTTCCTATCTGGTTCAATTTTAACAATAAACAGGTACAACTTTTTTCTTTTATTGCTGCTTCAATTCGTTCGATGTTTGTTACAGTAAGATCATCACCAACAATTTGTATGTTGACTCGTTCTCTCAATTTTGCAAAACTGTCAAAATCTTCCTGATGGAACGGATCTTCAATGGAAATGATTGGATACCTTTTTATCAATGTACAATAATACTCTAACAACTGTTCTTTTGTAAGTTTCTTTCCATCAATATTATACTTTCCATTGACAAAGAACTCTGAGGCGGCGCAATCAATCGCAATTGAGACTTTATTTTTATATCCGGCATCCCGAATTGCTTTTGTTAGTATTTTAAGAACATCGAGTGCATTATTCATTTTTTCTGGTGCAAAACCGCCTTCATCGCCAACATTCGTTGTTCCTTTTCCATACGTTTTGTGTAATTCTTTTTTTAAAGTATGATATATCTCGCTCGCTGCTTGCACATTTTTCTTGCAAGATTTTAAATCAGGCACAATCATAAATTCCTGAAAACTTAGTCTGTTATCTGCATGTTTCCCACCGTTAATAATATTGAAAAATGCTCGTGGTAATGTACAACTTTTTGTTATCTGAGGAAATGTATTAAGATATTCGTATAATGGAACACCTTTCGATTCAGATGCTGCCTTTGCGCATGCTAATGATACTGCCAAAATGGCATTTGCACCAAATTTGTGTTTGTTCTCTGTTGCATCACGTTCAATCATAACTGTATCTATTTCTCGTTGTCGAGAACAATCAATTCCTTGGAGGACTGGAGCTATCTTCTCTTTGATATGACGTATAGCTTTGAGCACACCTTTTCCATTGTACCTCGTACCACCATCACGCAGTTCAGTCGCTTCATGATCCCCCGTACTTGCTCCAGACGGAACGGACACAGTACCAGAAAAATCTCCCGTAGATACTGTTGCTTCTACGGTAGGATTTCCACGTGAGTCAAGGATTTCCCGCGCAGTGATAGTAGTAATAATAGACATAATATAGAAAAAAAGATATTTGTGCTTATATAGTTTTGTGAGTACGAGTAGATAGAGACTTATTCAATAATACGATGCACAGTCCCAGTATCAATGTGGTCCTGACGAACAAAATAGTGTCTTACCGACCCACAACATAGAGGCAAAGAATATCGAGCAATAATGTTTACTCCACAACTATCTTCATGTGCACGTAACTCAAATTCAACATAGGCACCTTTTATAATTGTGATATAAGTATCATTCTTTTCTAATTCTTGTACTGTAAATACACCAACGCGATAAACAGCATCGGAAGTGTCCATCCGTACAAGAAACGTCGTATCAGTACACAGTTCATCGAGACTACTGACTTTCTCAACACCAGCAGGGGTAGAATCGCTCCACCCAGTTTTGTGAAGATCAAGAATAATTTTGGCAATATGTTTATCTTCCATAAAGACAGTTTCAGAATATACTCTTTTATAACGATTTCTATAGATGAAACTATGTTATTTCTTACTATTTCACCACAATAATCTATATAAATCATACTGTGCCCTAATAAAGTATGCTTCTGAAACAAATCACACTGCATAACATTAGGTCATATCGTGATGAAACAGTTACGTTTCCTAACGGATCAACGTTACTTTCGGGTGATATTGGATGTGGCAAATCATCAATTCTGCTTGCGATAGAATTTGCGTTGTTTGGAACTGCACGACCGGACCTTCCTGGTGAAGCGTTATTGCGGAAAGGAACAACGTCAGGATTTGTAGAACTTGTATTTAGTATACAGAACAAGAATGTTACAATACGCCGAACACTCACAAAAGAAAAAGATATTATAAAACAATCCGCGGGACATATCATTATTGATTCTGTTAAGAAAGAATTGACACCAGTTGAATTAAAAGCAGAAGTAGTACATTTATTAGGATATCCTGAAGAGTTCATTACTAAAAATAAGAATTATATATTTCGATACACAGTTTATACTCCTCAAGAAGAAATGAAGTTCATTCTGCAAGAGAATCCCGACATACGATTAGACGTTCTTCGTAAAATATTCAATATTGATAAATATAAAAATATTCGTGAGAATGTTCAATTGTATCTTAAAAAGACGAGAACGTGGATTGCAATCTTAAACACGAAAACAGAACCGTTAGAGATTGAGAAAACAAAATGTAAAAGGTTCCATGCGGAAAAAGAACAAATACAAAATGAGTTGGAACATATCATCCCACAACTTCATTCCATACAAGAAAACATTGTTAAAAATAATGAACAACGAGACCAGTTTGAGAAAGAACATACATTGTTCAGGAGGCTACAACAAGAACTGTCTTTAAAAAATAGTATTAAGATTGAAAAGAAACGGCAATATGACGAGTTACAACTGAAAGAAGAAAAGTTAAAGAGTACAATAACACAATTTTTATTTTCACAAGAATGTGTTACAGAAACTATCCAACAAGAAATACATGAATTAGAATATCAGAAAAGTGTGATAGTACAACAAAAAACGTCATTACAGGAAAAATGTGCGTATACCCAACGTACGATACAAGAAAAGCAAACAGAACTAAAAAAGTATAAAGATGATGTTTCTGTACTGGAAGAAAAGCAAACACAACATAAAGATATGAAGTTGCAATTAGAAACAAAAGACACTATTCAGAAGAAAAAAGTACAACTGCAAGAATTATTTGAAAAAACGTCAGAGATCATTACAAAGAATAAAACTATTTTATCTCACTCGCGAGACATATATCAGAAAATTGATTTGTTAGATGTATGTCCAACTTGCCTACAATCAGTGTCGCCTGACCACAAAGAGAAAACGAAGATGCAAGAGAAATCAAAGATTGACCAAGCAGAAAATTTATTGTTTGAACTAAACAAAAAGAAGTCTGAGATTGTAACAGAAAGTAAGATTGTTACCGAGAAGATTGAAGAACTTGTCCACGCAGAGAATCTTTCTACACGTATTGCATTAGAGATTGAACATCTTCAAAAGAAACAGCAACAGATTGATACAATACATAAAAGCATTGTTGAAAATGTGAAAGAGAATAATGAACTAATGCAACAACTGAAAATGGTATCAGAACGTCACACCCTTGAACAGAATAATGAGATACTACAACAAAAGCGGACATTACTACAGCAACTTACGGAGAGAGATTTTATAGAACAACAAATTAAAGATATTGTTGAACAAAAGACAAAGGGTATGCAAGACATTATTCTTATTGAGAAAGAATTGGCCAATATACAGGAACAACAGAAAACAGTACATGATGTCATAGATAAAGTTGAGCAATGTACACAAGAAAATAAGAGATTACTCACGCAAGAAAGAGCGTTGGCAGTTACAAAAGCTGAGTTTGATATTAAGAATAAACATATTACGCAACAGATACAAGAAAGTGAAAAGATAGTTGCTGAACTTACAGAAATGAAAAATAAACTTGTCAGAATGAAAGAAGTGTATGCTTGGCTTGATACATACTTTATTGCACTTACATTGACGATTGAAAAGCATGTCCTTGTCCATATCCATCAGTTGTTTAACCAACTATTCCAGGAATGGTTCTCCATTTTGATAGATGATGATCAGATGTATGCACATATAGACGATTCGTTCTCGCCAGTGGTTGAACAAAACGGCTATGAAATTAGTTTTAGTAACTTAAGTGGTGGTGAAAGGACCTCTGCATCACTTGCGTACAGGTTAGCGTTGAACAAAGTTATCAATGATATAATCCATCAGATAAATACAAAAAATATTATTATTCTTGACGAACCAACCGATGGATTCAGTTCGGAACAGTTAGATAAAGTACGGGACGTGTTGGAAGGGCTTAATTTACAACAAACAATTATTGTATCTCACGAGTCTAAGATTGAGAGTTTTGTTGAGAATGTTATCCATATCAGAAAAGAAGACGGGAAGAGTGTTGTCTGTTGATACAATCTGTGTATTCTAAAAGCCATATTGTACTATCGTTGTTTAAGTAGCGAAATTGTTTTATAAACGAATAAAACAATTACATTTCATGCCTACAAAGAAAAAAGTAACAAGACATAATGTTTACCAATTAACGAAACGATTGGCAAACCCCGATGTGAGACTAGAAGATAATTCTCGTTATGTTGTTGATAATGAAACATTAGGAATTTTATATGCTGAATTTACTGTTCAATCGGGAAAGAATTTTCTTCCAATGAGTGAAAGAACAATTCCAGAAGAAAGAAAGTATCAAAGAGCTTTCCAGCATGGATTGCGAGAATTTCTCAATGATCGCCTTCAAGAACTTGTATGGCGGAAAAAAAGAGCTCAGGACTTTAAAGACGAATATTCTTCTAAAGAATTTCTTTCTCAAGGACTTCCTGGAGATTCGTTAGAACATGAAGTTATTGAGTTGGCCCGTATGGGAAATTTTGCAGAAATTGGAAGAAATTTAAGATTGGGAGCAAAATTATTTCATAGCAGAAGACGAGTATATGAGTTCCGCCTTGGTTCTGAATATGAAACAATAGCTAGGTGTTTTAAAGAATGAGAAAGAATTTTGTTTTAGATACAAATGTGTTAATTAGTAATCCTGATGCTTTTGACGACTTTGAGGATAATAATGTTTATGTTACTCAAGAGGTTCTTGCCGAACTTGATAGATTAAAAAGTAGAAAAGACGATCCGAGCTTGGCGTATCATGCAAGAAAAGCAAATGAAAGATTACGAGAATTATCACTAAGAGGCGATCTTAGAACTGGTGTCCAGTTAGATACTGGTGGGAGATTGTTTGTTTTGTCTGACCCTCTCGCTGAAGAACTACGTCCAGATGCAGGAGTAGAGGAGCAAACTGCCTTCTTGTTAAGGAGGATCATTAGTTTAATGGCAGAACAATCATATAAAGATAACCGGATCGTAGAAAGAGCTCAGAGATTGAAAGCTGATAGTGACTTAGAAACAATTTTAGTAACAAAAGATACAGGTGCTGCAATAAAAGCTGAAAGTTCAAACCCAAGGATTGAAGCACAAGATTATGAAGCTGAGCAAGCTAAAATTGATTTAAATGATTTCTTTGAAAGAATGTTTGAATTCTCTGTGCCAAAAGAAATAATTAGTCGCCTCCATAGATCTGAAGAATTGCAGATTGATGTTATTGAAAAAGCAAGCGGAGTAGAGTTAGGTTTAGATCTAAATGCTTATTTTTGTTTAAAAGATAGTGAAGGAAGTTCTTCTTCAGTTTTAGCTTTTAAAAATGGATCAAAAGTTGTTAGAATTTATGAACCAAGAGCAGGATTGCAGGGGGGTATCAGGGCTCGGAACTCTGAACAACGTTTTTTAATTGATGTTTTATTAAGAGAAGATATTACAGAAGTAGCGTGTATAGGTAAAGCAGGAACCGGTAAGACATTTTTAGCATTGGCAGCCGCTTTAGAACAAGTTTTGGAAGATAGTGTGTTTCCAGGAAGATATAATAAAATAATAGTTTACCGGCCACAAACAAGTTGGGGAAAAGAAATGGGTTTTCTTCCAGGAAATGTGGAGGAAAAAATGGCGCCATATTTTAAACCAATTTTAACGGCACTAGGAAGAATTGGTCAAGACCTTGATGATTTTGGAGCAATAATGACCGGGCAGACACCTTTTGACTTTAGAACAATTAATTTTGAAAGTGGTGAAACAATTTATAATTCATTTGTTATTGTGGATGAAGCACAAAACTTTACGAGAAGGGAAATAGCTTTTATTGGAACGAGGGTAGGTATAGGTTCAAAATTAGTTTTAACCGGGGATCCATTTCAGGTTGGTCATCCATATCTTGATACAAAAACAAGTGGAATTGCCACCGCAGTAGATCGCCTCAGAAATAAAACGCCCTTATTTGCATATGTGGTATTAACACAAGGTGAAAGAAGCGAAATTGCTGAAGATTTTTCTAACCTTTTTTAAACAAATACTCATTCCAACACACTTTTCAATGCAGCAATACCTACTTCTAACTGTTCCTCTGTAGGCTCTTTTGTTGTTATCCTTTGCAACCATAAACCAGGTGCAATAATCACTTTAATAATTGGATTCTTAGAAAACCGACCGCTTAACTTAATCAGTTCATAACTTATCCCGGCGATAACTGGTAATAACACAATTCTTCCTACTAACTTCATCCATAACGGTCCGTTCAATAACGAAAACAGGAATATTGAAATTAGTAACACAACAAAAAGGAATGATGTTCCACATCGTGGATGAAACCGCGAGTACTTTTTTACATTTTGAAGTATTAACGTCTTCTTTGCTTCATAACATGCAATTGCTTTATGTTCTGCACCATGATATCGAAATAATACTTTAACATCGCTCATAAACGAGATGCCAATAAGGTATCCTACAAATAAAACTACTCTGAATACGCCGTCAAGAATGTTAAACCATACACCTTCAGAGTGAATAAGGTGTGCCGCAAGGAATGGTAACCCTACAAAGAATACGACTGCGAACAATAATGACATCAAAACCATACCAACAGTTTCTTTCTTTGTAATTTTTTCTTCTGTCTCTAACTGTTGATTACTGCTCCAAATCAATGCTCGAATACCATCGTATAATGTGTATGCTAAACCAACAATGCCGCGAAGGAAGAAAATGTTAAACATTTTTGGAAATCGCGAACTTTTTTCTTTTTTGATTTTTATCTCGCCGTTTTTCGCACGCACGGCTACAGCGAACTTATCTTTGTTACGCATCATAACTCCTTCAATTACTGCCTGACCACCAACGTTCATACTATAAATGGCATGAACGTACTATTTAAATTTTCTCTCTAAAAAAAGATATCTTACAAAAAACTACCTAATCCGGTCTGCTTTCCTTTCCCCAACAAATCATCTTCAGCATAGCCAAGAACAGCAAAGATGCTTGATACTGCAGGAAGTAGTTGGTTATGGAGATAATACTGAACATCATACTCCCCTTTCTTGACATCCGTAGGTATGCGCGCTCTTTCTCGGACCAACCCAGTTCCACGGACAATAATATATTCAACGACCGTTCCGGGAACAATTGTTTCTCCCCTGTCTTGTAGCTTTTTTGCAATTATAACATGTGGGCCAAACGATGTATACTGTGACAGCTCACGTGTAATCTGAGTTTTTAAAATGAGTTTTTTTACAGGAATGTTTCCTTCTTTAAGTTCCACAATAACGTCCTTAACGTATTGGATAGCATCATCCACTTTATCTTGTAACACAAAACGAAGAACATCTTCCTGAACGTCCTTTGCTAACAAAGACCAGTTACGTCTAACAGTTTCAAACCCAGTAATCTTAATAACGCCATTATCGTGCATGAGCGCGTATTTCTTTTTTGCACCTTTATCACTTCCTTTAACCGCAACAAAAATTCCTCGGGGAAAAAAACCTTCATACTCTAATTCCATGTGCCCTGGAAGGTCAAAATTGATTTCATTCATAAATTCCATTGCCCTATCAAGCTGATTATCGTCTAGCACAAGGAAGCAAGAATCAGTATCTGCATAGATTACTCTAAACCCTTTCGCCTCTGCTTTCTGGATTGTATCTTGAATGTAATGGCGAGCGTATGCCGTTGTTGATGCTGCACATTCAAGACAGTACCATCGTGCACCAAAAAATCCAAGGTATCCATAAAATGAGTTTGCTAATGTTTTAAGTGCATATGACCGTGATTCGAGCATTCTGGTATCTTCATTGTTAGTTCGTGCATTTTTAATTAGCCGTTTAAGATCAACACGACGAAGGACAAGTTGTTCAAGGACCGTTGGAATAAATTTTCGTTCTTTGGCACAAAACCAGTATTGTTCTCTGCCAGGTACAACGTTTGATTGGCAACATGCGCACTGAAACGATTCAGGACCAATATTATGTGCAGTAATTATCGTTGGATACAATGAACGGAAATCAAACACAACAATATTTTTATATATTCCTGGTGTTGGTTCGTACACGAATGCTCCTTGGATAGATTCTTCCATCCGTTCTTTCATTTCTGAATCAACCGGTTTGTTGGGAGCAATGACATTGTACTCTATTGCTCTTTTAAGAATATAATTCTCAACAAGTCTACTAAACTTCATTCTAATAACATCATGCGACGGTAATCCTATTATTGTCGTGAATTCAAGAATGTCAAACAACAGTTTTGTACATAATTGGTACGCTAAATGTGCATCATGAAGATTATATTTACAAAAATCTTCCAGTTTTTCATTGTCGTGGTCCCATACGTGTGCTAGATTGTTAATGTCAACGTCATGTTTTGGTGTGTCAAGAAGTTCACGAGAAACTGCATCTAATGAATATGTGTCTGTATGAAGGTTCTTCCCAAAAATATTCCGAATAAATTTTAACATGTCAAGATGAAGTATTCCCGTTATCCGTGCTTCACTTGATCTAAACCCAGACTTTTTTTGAATGTCAAGCTGTGAGTAGTCAAGTCCAATATCAAACAGAACATCGTGCTTGTCTGCCCGTGTTTTAATGTATGGAAAGTCAAAACCGTCAGAGAAATAACCAGTAATAATATCTGGCTGGTATTCAATAAGTGTTTTCTTAAGGAGCTTTAGAAGTTCAACTTCATCTGAAACAATTTCTAAATAATCGAGTTTAGTGTCAAACCGTTTCCATGTAATAACCTTCTTAAATATAGTACCCCCCTCGTCAACACCGTACAATGCCACCATTAAGATAGGATTTTTTGTTGGATTTATTTCTTTCTTCACTGCATATGTTTCAATATCAATTGCTAGGATTTTCCAGTTTTTCTGCGTTTCTTTACTGACACTTTCAACAACAGACGCATCAAAGACAGGAACACGTAAGATCCCCTTTGCTGAGAACTCGCCATGTGCATTCACTGTCGTCATTGGCGTTATTCCTTTATCTCGGACATACCTATCAATGAAAGGAATGTTCGTTTCATAACATTGTATTCCTCGGTTTGCAAGTTCTTGTGCAATAACCGGAACTGCTTTGGGGTAATTTACGGTTATTTTTGAGAATGTCTTTGTCTTCCCAAGAAGTTCTTTTTCAACAGATTCTATCTGAACAACCTTTGCTACGTTCCCCTGTACATCAACTGTAATGTTCTTCAATGTTTCTTGTACATGTTTATTGGATATGTCTGCATAAAAGTAAGGGGTATACTCATGAACGACACACACTTTTGTTCCATCGTCGAGTTTACTGTAGAGATAAACGTATGTTTTCTCATTTTGTACTTTATACCTAAAATCGTATGGAGAGAAACGAATTTCCATATACGTTTCAGATGCTTCTTTTTATATAAAGTTTATTGAGTAAAAATGGTAATGGTTATTTTCATAAAATTTATAAGGATATAATAAATTTCTTTAACGTATGGATATAATTCAAGAAGTAAGGAAATTTGTTGAAGATGAATGTAAAAAACCAACAAGTAAATATGGGTATGAACCATTTCCATACCATTTTGTTCCAATGGTAGAATATGCCCAGATGTTAGCGAATCAATTGAATGCTGATAAAGAAATTGTTAAGCTTGCCGCATGGTTACATGATATTGGGTCTATTATTCATGGAAGGAAAGACTATCATATTACGGGAGCAAAAATCGCAGAAGAAAAATTACGAGAATTTGGATATCCTGAAAACAAAATTAAACGAGTAAAAGATTGTATCTTGCATCATCGTGGTTCCCAGAAACATTCAAGAGAAAATGTTGAAGAGCAGATAATTGTCGAAGCGGATGCAATGAGTGCATTTGATAGTATTTCTGGTCAGTTTAAAGCGGCGTTTACGTACGAAAATAAAACTCAAGGAGAAGCAAAGAAGTCAGTACGGAAAAAACTTGAAAACAAGTGGAATCAGTTACATCTTGAAAGTTCAAAAAGAATAATTCTACCAAAATATGAAGCCGCCATGTTATTACTCTCGTAAAAAAAACAAATAATTCTAAAGAAAAGTTCTAAAAATAAATGTCTTGGTGTTATTGGCTGTTATTGTAAACGAAACGAATTTCCGTATTGAAATTCTATCAGATGCTAATTATATCATGTTTATTGATTAGTTTTCTTAATTTTATACTGTTCAAACTCTTTCATACCAAGACGTTCTAATGGTGGAATGTACCTTAATCCTAACTTAGCGTAAATATCTTTCTCAGTCTTGCCTGCAACCCATTTCTTATCTTTCAATGTAAATAGTCCATATTCACTAAGTGTATATCCCTGACGTAACGCAATCTTCCGAAGTTCAATATTATGTTGTTTATTACCAGTAAAATACAATAACGCAGAACCAAAATCTTTTTCTTGTACAATACGAATGTCAACCTGCAACCCAGTATGTAACCGTACTGAACCTCGTGTTGGACCTTTCGCAATAATATCCTCAACTTGTTTATAGGATACAAAATGGTCCATGACATCTTTTGGCCGTGCGGAAACAATAACAAAATCTACATCTCCCACAGTAAATTTTTTCCGTCTGAAAGAACCTGCAACTGTAACCGTTATAACTTTTGGATGTTTTTTGAGATATCTAGTTATCTCTTTAACAATCAGAACTACTTTTTCGTACGGAAACCGTTTCGGCGTTGTTTTAAGAAAGTTTATTCCTTTTAACAACGTTTCTTCGGTCTTTTCACCAAACCCTGGCAATTCGCGTACTCTCTTTTTCAGAATGGCTTTTTCCAGATTTTTAACATTTTTAATATTTAACTTTTTGTAAAGAACTTTAATTTTCTTGGGACCGAGTGTTGGTATCTCGTTAAGAGCTTCAATATCTATCTTTGTCAATTTCTTTAATTTCTCATAATACTGTAATTTCCCGGTTTCAACCAACTCTTTAATCTTTGCAGCGAGATGTTCTCCCACACCAGGAATAGTTTCAAGTTCATTTCTGACACATATATCTTCAATACTTTCTTGTAAAATATCTATTTCCTGTGCAGCTCTCCTGTACGCTTGCGGTTTAAATTCGATACCCTGCATCTCAAGAATGTCTGCAATATTGTTCAGAACCTTTACGACGTACTGATTTTCCATTCTAAAGAAGGAGGGAAAAATAGTTTATAAAAGTTCCCAACTTGTTCCCACAACCTTTAAAAATATCCCCATAAACACAGTACACATGACAATTAACTGGGAAATAATACAAGAGAAGTGGCAGAAGCGGTGGGAAAAGGAGGGAATAGGAAAAGCTGTACCGAACAAGAATAAAGAGAAGTTCTTTATGATTTTTGCGTATCCAGGAGTGTCAGGATTTCTTCATGTAGGACACATGCGAGGATTTTCATACACGGATGCCATATGTCGATATGAACGGTTACAGGGAAAGGAAGTTCTTTATCCTGTCGGAACGCATGCATCTGGAAACCAAGCAATAGCGTTCGCGCATAAAGTAAAGAATAATGATATGGAATGGATTAGTTATTTAACAAAAAATGGATGTTCTACAGAAACGATTAAAACATTAACAAAACCAGAAAATGTTATCAAGTACTTTAATGATATTTATGTGAATGAATACTGGAAAAAGTTTGGCTTTTTATGTGATTGGGAGAGGTTTTTGTGTTCAACACATAAAGATTATGAAAAGTTTATCCAATGGCAGTTTAAAAAATTACAGCAAAAAGATTTATTAATACAGAAACCGTACTTTGCAACTGCATGTATAAAGTGTGGGCCTGTTGCCGTTGACCCGTCAGAGACGGACATTTCTCAAGGTGGCAATGCAGAAAAAAACGAATATACGCTCCTTAAATTTAAACTTGATGAGGATTATCTTGTTGCCGCTACTCTTAGACCAGAAACTATTTACGGTCAAACAAACTTGTGGATAAATCCAAATGCGCAATATGTGCGTGTTGAGGTTGAAGGAGAAAATTGGATAATGAGTCGAGACGCAGCGGAAAAGTTAAGTTATCAGAAAGATGATGTTATTTTAAAAGAAGATGTTGATCCAATAAAACTTATTGGAAAGAAATGTATTGCACCAGGGATTGATATGGAAATTGTTATTTTACCGTCACCATTATGCAATCCAAAAATTGGAAGCGGCCTCGTTACATCAGTTCCAAGCAATTCAATATTTGATTATGTTGGCTTACAAGACCTAGAAAAAGACACAAAAACATTACAAAAATATAATCTTACAATGGATGATATTAGATCAATACAACTCATTCCAATTATTAAAACAAAAGGATATGGTAATGTTCCTACAAAAGAAATTGTTGAAAAGCTAAAAATACATTCATTACAAGATACAAGACTTTTTGACGCAAATAAAGATTTGTACAAAGTTGATCACCACACAGGTATTATGTTAGAGACATGCGGCAAATATTCAGGGAAGAAAGTTGAAGATGCAAAAGAGTTAATGAAAGCAGAACTTCTTGAAACGGGAAAGGCAGACATATTGTACGATTTAAGTGAAGAAGTTATCTGTCGTTGTGGTGGAAAGGTCGTTATTAAACGTATAGACAATCAATGGTTTATCAAATATTCTGACCCTGAACTTACAGAACGAAGTAAAGAGCAAGTAAAAGAAATGAAAATATATCCTCAAGAGTATGCAGAACATCTTCCGGGGATAATAGATTGGTTTGCTGATAGGGCATGTGCGCGACTCGGTAATTGGTTAGGTAGTACATTTCCATTTGACGAAGAATGGACAATTGAACCAATAAGTGATTCAACATTATATCCAGCATACTATATTGTCTCAAAATTTGTAAACAATAAAACAATTACAATACACGACCTTACAGAAGAGTTTTTTGATTATGTATTCCTTGGAGAAGGAGAAGGAAAAGACATATGGAAACAAATTAAAGAAGAGTTTGATTATTTTTATCCGTTGAATATTAATCTTGGTGGGAAGGAACATAAAACTGTTCACTTTCCCGTATTCCTGATGAACCACGTTGCGATTCTTCCTGAAGAAAAGTGGCCGAAAGGGATTTTTGTTAACTGGTGGGTTACTGGGAAGGGAAGTAAAATTTCTAAAAGTAAAGGCGGTGCTGTCCCCATTCCAGAAGCAGTTACCAAGTATGGTGTTGATGCAATGCGGTTATATTATGCACATATTGGAAGTCCCCATACGGACGTGGTATGGACAGAAGATATTGTCATGAATTATAAGAATGCATTGGAACGTATCTATAGTGTTGTTGAAGAATTAAAGACAAAAAATGGATCGAAGAAAATTATTGATACATGGTTACTCTCACGAATGAACCAACACTTGAAAGAAATGAAAGATGTAATGAAGACGTACGATTTAAGAGAACTAGCATCAAAAGTGTATTTTACAATGTATGATGATCTTCGATGGTACGTACGACGAGGTGGAGAAAATAAAAAAATTATTACTCATGTTTTGGATATATGGTGCACAATAATGAACCCAATCACACCTCATATTAGTGAAGAACTTAATCCATCAAAAAGTCTTGTATCATCATCATCATGGCCAACGTACGATGAAACAACAATACATCGTGCATCACATGCTGGTGAAGAACTGGTAAGAAATGTAATGGATGGTATGCGAAATATTATCAAATTAGCGAAGGTAGATACGCCACAAAAGTGTACGTTGTTCATAGCAGAACCTTGGTTATATAACATGTTCACTATTCTTTCTCATGAAATATCTGTAACACGGAATGTTGGCGAGATAATTAAATGCATTCTTGAAGAAGAACGTATGAAAATGAAAGGAAAAGAAATCAGTAAAATTGTTGGTTCTGTTTTGAAAGACGTATCAAAACTACCTTCAATGGTAACGTCACAAGAAGAAGAATGTGCAGTCATGAACGATGCAAAAAAGTTTTTGGAAAAAGAGTTTGGATGTCCAATCGATATTGTTCTTGCAAATGAAAGTCAGCATGAGAAAGCAAAATCGGCAATGCCGGGAAAGGTTGGGATTGTTATTGAATAGATTTTTTATTGTTTTATAGAAGAGATGATTCCGTAGACATCATTGCAGGTAACATTTGAGACCCAAGTGTTTCCATCATAGGTAAGTCTCTTGAACGATACCGTTGTGGAGTAGGTTGCCCCAGATCTTCATAATTCACTAAAGAAGGTGCTGTTCCGGCATCACCAAATGATTGAGATGGTAATTCTGTTGTAGCTTGGCCAAGCTGTCTTAAATCAATATTATATTGACGAGGAACTTCTGTTTGAGCACATACTGGAGAATAAGAATAAACACCAACAGCATCAGAAACCGCTTTATCAAGAGATTTTCCTAAAGCATAAATGAGCGTCCCCAAATTCCTTTTTATTGGTGATACAGAAAGATTAAAATAAATAGCTTCTCTAACACATTCAGGAACTCTATCTCCTACCATTGTTGTTTCAAGTACGTTACGAATTTTAGAACTCCAGCCGTTTTTTGTAATGGCGGGAGCGACAATCATTCCCGTCATTAAATAAAGTGCTGTTGTTGTCATTGAGAAAACATCGCCAGGAATTGAAGGCCCTTCAAACAATGTTTCGGGAGCAAAATATGCCGGAGTTCCTATTTTAGGAAGCGCATTTACACAACTAACAACAAAAGATCTCTCGTTATCTTCACGGTATGGAAGTTGTGAATACCTATCAAATCCAATAACTCGCGAATTGCCAAAATCTGTGATTGTAGTTCTTGTTCCATCTGACATAATATTCTTAGGGGTTACATCACCATGAACAATATCTTTTTCATGAATTTTTTGAAGAGTCAATGCTGCATCATACGATATCCTCAATGCTGTTTCTAATGTTATTCCTCGTTGTAAAAGTTTATCTGTTGGTTCCCCAGGAGCTTCATCCATTTCTGTTGACATAAAAATAGTCCCCTCAACAACAATAAATTTCCTGTCATGATATGGAACAACCCCTTCAACACCTTGTAATGAACGTAAAATTACACCTTCCATGACTCCACCTACAACATGGAGGTGGTCTGGTTCTGAAAGTGTGAACTCAAGTGATGGACCTGTGCCAGTTCGTAACACATAATCCCTTCCACCAATATGGTCTATTTTAACGTCGCTATGTATCCCTTCAAGTTGGACTGACGGCGTTACACTAAACGCCAATATTTTACGAACACCACCCTTCGGACTTTGAGTCACCGTACCAAATGAACCTGCATCTCGACGTCGGCCAAACACGTCTTCAAAAACCCGTGGATCGACAAGTGTTGTTGGGTTAGGAACACAATACTGCGTCCTACATAACTCTACAAGCGGTTCTATTCTCGTTTGGTCTGGATCGTACATTTTTATCAAATAAACACAACACTATATGTTGTATATACATCTTTATAATTTTGTTTTATAAATCTTTCTATTTTTGGCAGTGTAAAGTTATGAGCAATAGACATTTGGCATTAGC
>PCYB01000076.1 GCA_002762845.1 Candidatus Woesearchaeota archaeon CG10_big_fil_rev_8_21_14_0_10_36_11 | reverse complement strand
AACATATTTTTATGCAAAATTTTATAGGATATTTATGTCGTTGACTACTTCACAGAAAGTTATTTAAATGCTCTTTGTACACTATTTCTATGTCAATACAGAAATTTACAAGTAAAGTACTCTCAAAAGAGTACCTTACAGAGAACCTTATCCTTTTATCATTAGATTCACCCCGCGATTTTACGTTTGAACCAGGACAGTTTGTTATGTTTACAATCACAAAAGATGGTGAACGTAAACAACGAGCATATTCAATATTGAATTCTCCATCGCAAAAAGGGCGGTTAGATTTCGCGATTAAATTTATCGACGGAGGGTTTGCGTCTGAAAAATTCAAAACGACAAAAGAACAAGACAAATTTGAACTTCGGGGGCCATTTGGTCATTTAGCGTTTGCCAAAAGTTCTCCAGAACATTGGTTTATTGGTTGTGGATGTGGAATAGCGCCACTTCATAGTATTATTGTTACGTACCTCTCCAAATACCCCAAAAAGAAATTTGTCCTTCTTTTTAGTGTTAAAGTTAAGAAAGAGTTGTTATTTCACGACCTTTTTACAAATTTAGAGCACGAAAACTCTAATTTTACGTACATTCCAACATTAACGAGGGAAGAATGGGAAGGAAAAACTGGTCGGGTCCAACATCATTTACCTCACAACATGAAAAACAAAACTTTTTATATCTGTGGAGTTACCTCTCTTGTCGAGGATACAAAAAAACTCCTTATGTTAAAAGGAGTTGACCAAAAGAATATTAAATCTGAACGATATAACCAGGTATGATTGAATGATTCCTAGCAAATGAGGTATGTCCCAAACAAATCAAACCAACCAAAACCAAACTAAATAGAAGGTGATTATTATGGCAGAAAAAGGAAAAGATACAAAATCAAAAAATAAATTATTACATGACAAGATTGTTCTTGAGCCTAAAAGTTCATGGATAACATTCAACGAAAAACAACGTAAAGACATTTTTACATTTACAGATGGATATAAAAAATTCTTGGCTGAAAGTAAGACTGAACGCCTTTGTATTCAAAATATTATCACTCTTTTGAAAAAAAACGGGTTTAAAGATATCAATACTATTACAAAAGCGAAAGTGGGAGATAAGTTCTATAAAAATGTAAAGAATAAATCTGTTATGGCAACAGTCGTTGGAAAAAATTCTCGCCGCTGGCAACTTATTGGAAGCCATGTTGATTCTCCTCGGTTAGATTTTAAACCACATCCTGTGTATGAAGATTGTGGGCTTGGTTTAATGAAAACTCATTATTATGGTGGTGTTAAAAAGTACCAGTGGGTTAACACACCGCTTACACTTCACGGCGTAGCTTTTACAAAAGAAGGAAGAAAAGTTGTTATTAGCATTGGTGAAAATGAAAACGAACCAAAATTTATCATCCCCGACTTATTACCACATCTTGCAAAAAATCAAATGGAACGAAAAGCACCCAAGATTGTTGAGGGTGAAGAACTTAACATTTTGGTAGGTAATATCCCTATCGATGACAAGGAAATTAAAGAACAAGTAAAGTTTGCTGTTCTGAAACATCTCAATGCCGTGTACGGAATAATAGAAGAAGATTTTACATGCGCGGAATTAGAATTAGTACCTTATAACAAACCAATGGATATTGGTTTTGATGCGTCAATGATTGCTGCGTATGGTCAGGACGATAAGGTGTGTGTGTACACTTCACTTATGGCATTATTAAAAATAAAAAGTCCAAAAAATACTGCCGTTGGCTTTTTTGTTGATAAAGAAGAAATTGGTTCAATGGGCGATACTGGCGCTGCAAGTTTCATCCTTAAGAATTTTGCCTATGATTACTTAAGATTAGTTGATCCAAAAATGTCATGTACGAAATTGTTAGAAACATCTAATGCAATCTCTGCTGATGTAACCTCTGGTATGAACCCAACATATAAAGACGTTCACGATCCAAAGAACGTATCATATCTTGGATATGGTGTATCTGTTGAAAAGTATGGTGGCGGGGGAGGAAAATACTCTACACACGATTCTGGTGCGGAATATCTCTCATACATTCGTACAATTTTTAATACAACTAAGATTGCATGGCAGACCGGAGAAAATGGTAAGATTGATCTTGGGGGCGGCGGAACTATAGCAATGTTCTTATCACAATATGGAATGAACTGTGTTGATGTTGGTCCGTGCGTGCTTGCAATGCATTCGCCATGTGAAGTGACATCAAAGGTTGATGTGTACTCAGCACATCTCTTTTATAAAGCATTTTTTGAAGCATAGAATAGATTAAAACGCCATATACTCATTGAACCACAATGGAAAATGTTGTTATTTTTGGAACGGGAATCGCTGGTTTAACAGCCGCAATTTATGTAGCTCGTGCAGGTTTATCTCCGATAGTCATTTCTGGTCAGGAAGACGGTGGCCAGTTAATGCTGACAACAGATGTTGAAAATTTTCCTGGTTTTCCAAACAGTATTGACGGTCAGGAACTTGTTGCAAACACAAAAAAACAAGCAGAACGTTTTGGTGCGCGGTTTAAAACTGACATTGCAGAGGATTTTACGATTATTAATGGCGGTTTTGAAGTTCATTTAATGACTGGTGAAAAAATAAATACAAAAATAATCATTGTTGCTACTGGTGCATCCGCACGGTGGTTAGGCATTTCTTCAGAGGAAAAGTATAAAGGGCGCGGTGTCAGTACCTGTGCAGCATGTGACGGCGCATTTTACAAAGATAAAGAAATAATCGTTATTGGCGGCGGAGATTCTGCCATGGAAGAATCACTATTTTTAACAAAGTTTGCAACAAAAGTTACTGTTGTTCACCGGCGAGATGAATTTCGAGCATCCAAAATTATGCAGGATAAGTTTTCTAAGAACAAAAAAACAAACGTTATATGGAATTCTGCAGTTGAAGAAATCCTCGGCGATGGAAAAATTGTTACGGGAGTAAAATTAAGAAACATTAAAACAAATAAAATCACAGAATTCAAATGTGACGGCGTTTTTTTAGCAATAGGTCATGTTCCAAACACAAAATTTCTATCCGGAAAAATTGAAATGGATAAATTAGGATATCTCAAAGCAGATAAATGGATGCACACGTCTGTTCCCGGAATCTTTGCCGCTGGCGATGTTCAGGATACGCGGTTCAGGCAAGCGATTACTGCAGCGGGGTCTGGATGTATGGCAGGAATGGAAGCAGAGAAGTACATCGCTCATACTGAAGACGAGAAATAAAAAAATATATTAAATTTTTACTTTTGATGTCATGTGTTATATTATGTGGTAATTATACGCTCGCTGTATGTTAATTTTACGTTATATTTTAAGTGGAAATCGTAAACATAACTCTTTTACTTCAGACGCAATCTTTTGAATTTCAACACTCTCATTTACATTATTTTCAAACTCGTCAAACTCACAGTCTTTCCACAGTGAACAAATTTCCATGACGCGATTAATCCAAGACGCAATCCGAACCATTTCATGTTCCTTCATTCCGCGCGTGGTAATCCACGGCGTTCCGATTCGCAATGCTGAAGGATCGGCTGGCGATCGTGCTTCTTGGGGCATGGTATTCATATTAGCAACAATTCCTGCATAATCAAGAGCTCGTGCAAATTTCTTCCCAAAAATAGGTTTGTTTGTTAAATTAAGTAAAATAAGATGTTTATCTGTGCCTCCAGATACTATAGTAAAATTGTACCGCTTTAATTCTTCTGCAAGAAACTGTGCATTACGTACGGTTTGAAATGCGTATTCTTTAAATTCTGGTTTTAGTGCTTCTCCCAACCCAACACAAATCCCGGCAATACAATGATTGAATGGACCTCCCTGCAATCCTGGAAGAACTGCCCTATTAATTTTTGTAATAATATCGTTATGTGCAAGAATCAACGCACCCCGTCCTGAACGTAACGTTTTATGTGTTGTCATGGTAACAACGTCTGCTATGCCAACAGGAGACTTCATTGCACCTGCAGCAATAAGGCCGGCTTCGTGTGCAATGTCTGCCATATAATACGCACCTACTTTTTGCGCAATAGCTTTCATACGAACATAATCTATCTCTCGGGGGTATGCTGTTCCGCCCGTGATGATAAGTTTGGGTTTATGCTTTACTGCAATACGTTCAACTTCATCGTAATCAAAACGTTGTGTTAAATGGGATGTCTTATACTGTATCGTTGTAAAGATTCGTGATGTAATGTTAACTTTCTTACTGCCGCCAAGATAGACAGTATTGCAAGGATCCTGTACAGTTTTTGGTTCATAACTCCATCCGTGAGAAAGGTGTCCCCCGTCAGGAAGAAACATTCCCATCATCGTGTCGCCAATATCTAACAGTGCTAAGTACACTGCAAGATTTGCATTACTTCCCGCAAGGGCTTGTACATTTACGCCCCAGTTGTCAGGAAGATCGAACACTTTTTTTGCCCTTTCAATCGTTAACATTTCCATTTTGTCAACGAACATGTTTCCTTCATAATATCGTTTTTTAATATTTCCTTCTGCATATTTATGCATGAAAACTGAACCAACAGCTTCTCGTACAGACGCGGAGAAAAAGTTTTCGGAAGGAATTAATGATAGTTTTAATTGTTGCCGTTCTTGTTCTTGTGCAATAATAGTATGCACTTCGGGATCAGTATGATGTAATGTCATTTTTTTACAAATCGTTTTACAAATTGTTTTATGATTTATTAAGTTTAGGAAACTCTTTCTACATTGGCACCAAGCGCTTTAAGTTTTTCTACAATAATCTCTTCCTGTTTTTTCCTTCCTTCCTCTCCAGAGGACATGTCAACACGAATGTACTTACAAAACTGTGGCATGTACTGTTCGGCAATTGTAAACATTTTTTGACAAATTGTTCTATATGAGTGATGCCCCGCAGGTGTTGTTCGTAATTCTACAACATATGCAAATTGTCGTGGGTCCATTTGCCATAGAATCTTTTGTTTGTTCGCAAATACTATTATATATCCAGCCAAGTAAGGATTTTTCTTTCGAATTTTTGTATGTAAACGTGCCGTTGTTGTTGCACAAAGGTCTATTCTTTCCTTTATTTTAATCAGCTCAGGTTCATTTTCAACAAACTCTGGATATTCATATCCATTAACAGCACTAAAGAGACCGCATAAGAACAAGTTTCTTCGATGTCTCTTGATATCTCTATATGCACCAAAATCACAGTTTATTTCAAAAAGGAGTGTGCCAACTTCTGCTGCCATCGGAACAGCGTCAAATTTTCCTCTCTTGCCAAGAAAAGCATCAAAAGTTATTTCAACCAATTTAGTATCATTAATACATAGTTTTACATATTCTTTGTAGCTGTTTGCAAGGGAATCGTGCCTGAATAAAAAAGAAGCAGCAATTCGGGCATCCATATGTGATGAAATCGAAACAAGTTTTACCCTTTCACTATAATTACCATTAATTTTTTTCTTTAATTTTGTATGAATCTTTTGGATAGATTCTCGCCGTTCAATAAGATACTCATTCACTGCAACATGACTTAACAATCCCGGTGAGACTTTCATTCCTTCTTCCAATAACGCTTTTCCTATGGTTCGAACTTCCTCCTGTTTGAAACTCATAAGGCGTGAAATGTGCCTTTCTGCTTCTCGTGTTGGCCATACAACGCCTAACGAAGTTAACATTGTGGCAGGAAGAAAATATCGAACAATATCAAATGCTTTTGCATCAACAGTTCTCGTGAATGCAGCTTCAGTTTTGAACGACGATTTGTCCATTCGTTTACTGATAAACTCTTTGACTATGGGGAGAGACTCTTCATACTGTGTCATCAGTATGTTGTTCCATTCCCGAATCTCGCGTTCAAACTCTGATAAATCGGGAGGAACAATTAAATGATCACGTGAAAATTCAACGTACCGGGTGGATTTTTCTTGATACGCGCCAAGTCGCGCTTCTTCAATAAAAGGAACAATTGCTTGTGAAACATTTTCAATCGCAAATCGGAGAATGTCAGAATCTTTAAGTGAATCATGACCATACTGCACTGCCCATTTACGCATAAACTTTTCTGCTTTGCGAAGAAAAAAAGAAAGGTTCAATCCAGCTCCAGAACTTATTTGATGGGTCATATCGGTAATAGTAACCAATTCTTCTTTAGCCAATTTTCCATTGGCACATTCTTCTTCCATCTCTTCAAAAATGTTAAGGAACCTTTCTCGGACAGATAAGTGACTTCTACTATATCCTCCCATCAATAAAGCCCACAATGCACTTGGCATATTATCGGTAGCAGCATACACATTCTTGTCAATATTTGTAAAAAAATGATGAAGGACAACATTTTCATCTTCCGTATAGTCCCGCCGTTCTAATGTTTGTGCGCACGTTCCCGTTTTACGCAGAAATTCTGCTTCTTTGATTTATAACCACCCAGAAACCAAGGTACATTCGTTATTTAAATAGATTATTGTTCTCTTATAATGATGTTTTAGATATTTTTTTAAATAAACACGGTTAATCAGAGTTATTATGTCCCAAAACTATTTAGAATATCTGACAAGTTTACACCTGTTTGGAAGTAAATTAGGGTTGGTTCGCATGCGTGCTCTTATGGAAGTATGTAACTACCCATATAGAAAATTTCTCAGTGTCCATGTTGCAGGCACAAACGGAAAAGGAAGTGTTTGTTCATACCTCGCATCAATACTTCAGAATGCAGGATATAAAGTTGGACTTTATACTAGTCCATATTTGGTTACATTTAATGAACGAATTAAAATTAACGGTAACACTATTTCTGATACTGACTTGGCAGTTCTCGTGATGGACATAAGAAATAAACTGGGGAGCATGGAAACAACATTCTTTGAATTTACAACTGCACTTGCATTTCACTACTTTGCACAAAATAATGTTGATATTGCCATTATTGAAGTTGGTCTTGGCGGAAGGTTAGATGCAACAAACGTTATTACTCCTCTTGTTTCTGTTATCACAAGTATCAGTGAAGAACACCAAAAAATCCTTGGAAATACAAAGGAACTTATTGCAAAAGAAAAAGCAGGTATTATTAAAGACACGGTTCCTGTTGTTGTAGGAAAAAACAATCAAGGTGTTATTAGTGTTATTAGGAATATCTGCAAAGAAAGAGATTCTCCATTATTTCTTGTGGATGTGCCGGTTATTCATCAATCTATGGATCCATTACTCCCACAAACATTTTCATACAGGAATAAAGAATATACAATAAAAATGTTAGGAGAACATCAGATTGATAATGCATGCATTGCGATAGATGTATGTGAATTGTTACGGAAAGGAGATTTTTCCATTTCGGACGACGCGTTGCGTAAAGGTTTGCTGGAAACAAAATGGCCTGGCCGTTTAGAAATTGTTCAAAAAGATCCATTCATTCTTCTCGATGGTGCGCACAACGTCGCATGTTGTGAAGTATTAAAGCAGTTCCTTAAACGGTTGCCTCAAAAGAAGATCATGATACTTGGAATTTCAGAAGATAAAGAAATTGAAAAAATGGTTGCGTTACTTGCACCGTTAGCAGAAACGATTATTCTTACAGAAAGTAGTCATAAACCGGTGTCTGTTGTCGATATTGAGCATTTCTTAGCTCCATACAACAAAGTTGTGATACGATGTCTCGATGTCCAAGAAGCAATCCAAAAAGCAATTTCTGTAACAAAAAAAGATGATATGATTATTGTCACCGGATCATTATATCTTGTTGGTGATGTTCTTAAACATAAACTGCTTTTCCATAATGTATTTAAATAGAACATATCTTGATTTTACTGATGAACATTAAACAAATATTTACACCAAAACGAATAGTTTTTTTATTCATTTTCTTTGTACTTGTCCTTATTGGACTAAACATTAATTTCTCTTCTGTTGTTGGCGCAGAAAATCAGTTTTTTACGTTGTTCCAGTTTTTTGGTCCTATTGCAGGAACGTTCCTCGGGCCAGTGTTTGGAATAATTTCCGTGTTCTTTTCACAATTTGCTGATTTCTTGATTGTCGGGAAAGAATTTACCCTTATTAACGTATTACGATTATTACCTATGTTATTTGCGGTGTATTATTTTAGCAGTAAGAAAAAGGCAGTTAGTGCTATTATCCCATTAATTTGCATGTTTTTGTTTATCATTCATCCCATTGGTAGGGTTGCATGGCTTTATTCATTATATTGGCTCATTCCCTTTTTTGCAAAAGTATTACCCGACAAAGTTCCTGGAAAATTGTTCTTGAGAAGTTTTGGTGCAACATTTACAGCACATGCTATCGGAAGCGTTCTCTGGATTTATACTGTTCCTATGACGGCGGGTCAATGGATTGGTCTTATTCCTGTTGTTGCATATGAACGATTCTTGTTTGGGCTAGGAATTGCAGGATCGTACGTTGTGTTTAATTCCGTATTGGATTACGTTGTAAGCAAATGGAAATTACGAGTTCCACAGAACGTTTTAGTGTTAGATAAAAAATATACATTGAGTCGGTTGTTACATTTGAAGAAAGTTTAAAACAACTTTACAATCAGTGGAAAAAACAAGTTCAATAACAAGATAAACAAGAAAAACATACTTATTTTTCTGTAAGACTTCTCGCCTTTCTCTTGACCACGTAACTTGTGTAGGAATACTTGTGCCATCCTTCCACCATCGACAATCGGAAGAGGTAAAAGGTTAAATAGTCCGATTCCTAAACTTAATAAGAATAACCAACGCAAAAATCCAGTAATCCAATCAACACAATAATACACTACACTCAAAATACCGGTTTCATATTTTGATTTAATATCAACGTCGTTCTGTATAGATTGAATACCAATAAGCGGTTTTTTTACATTGTCAGGATTTTCTGTAAGAACAACAGAATATTCTTCCTCTGCAGCTTGTACTGTAATCGTATCTCCTGGTTTATGTGTTAATAATTCATCACTAAACTCTTGAAAATTAGGTGTAGGAATGCCATTAATACCTGTTATCACTGTTCCCGTTACAATTCCTGCTTTCTCAAACGGTGAAGGCACACCAAAGTACTGATCGAATGTAAACCCTGTTGGTTCTACCATTGAGTTTTGTAATGGTGTAAAAACAAGCATAAGAAGAAATAACGAAACAAGCGCAAGGAGAATGTTTGAAAATGAACCTGCTGCAAGGACCGAATATTGTTTAATATCTTGTTGTTTCTGTAAATTCTTTTCATTTGGTTCAACAAACGCGCCGATAATAGGACCAAAAAAGACAATACCTGTATTCTTGACGTTGATATTATGTGCTCGTGCAACAATTCCGTGCGAAAATTCGTGAACAATTGCAATGATAAAAATGGCGATTAACCAATACCAAAACGGTAAAATACCCAATCCGGGAACATTAATGCCTGGAAGGACTAACGACACACCAGATACTGCTGTTGGACTTACAATAAGGTCATATAAGTTTTTAATAAGGATGTAGGAAATAAATATTAAACCGACAAAACCTGCGCCGACACCGATATATCCCACTAGGACAATCCATTCTCTGAATTTTTTTGAATATTTGTCCATCCATTTGAGGCCCCATTTCATACGGTAGAGAAGAATAAATTTTGCCTGCACAGCAATTTTCTTTCTTTTGAGCGCAAGAAGAACAATAATGATAGCATAGAACAAGAAAATAAACTTAAATTTAACAATAAAAGAAAGGATAGATTCAATCATAGTAAGAAAAAGAAACAAGGTTGCTATTTATTTCTTTCGTTTTGGTCGAAGCTTTCGAGAACTGCATTTTCGACATTTAGACTTACCAAGACTTACTTTAAGGCTTGGTGTTCGAATCTTAGTTTTACAGTTTCGACATACAAAAATGTTTTTCATTAACCGTGCATTTGCTTCTTCAAACTTAACCATGTTTATTTCACCTGTTTCATAACTTTTACACCCATCAATGCCCAGTATAAGACTTCAATACCTTCTTTCACTTGTTCTCTCATGTCTTCCGGGATGTCCATGTCAAACGTTTCATACGTTTCCATGTCCATAACGTTTGCTGTAGTACCCGAAACCGATAATATTTGTGCACTTTTCTTTTCAATGATTGGCGTTTCAACTTTATCATGACCTGGCATAACAAGTTGTCTTTTTTTCCCATCAAGAAGACCGACAGCCATCATGTTAACTTTTGCATGTCCGTGCTTTCCTGGTCGTGATGTTGACGTATCCGTTATCTTACACGGTGCACCGTCAATGATAATTGTATCCCCTTTCTTAAGGTCACCCACACTTACTAACTTTGTTTCATCCATTTCAAAACCACCGTTCTATTTATTTGAAAGACGTATGTCTTTTTCAGTTACGGTCTTCCTTCCAGCATGTTCAGCAAACCGTTTTGCCTCAGCTGAAATTTCTATCGCTTTCTGTTCCAGCAATTCTGCAAGGGCAGCCTTTGCATCATCTGAAACACGTGTGGCACCAGCTTCCCGCATTATTTTGTCCATTGCATTATGGGACAGAAACCTCTTTTTGGTCATGTAAAGCTAAAAATATGCCCAGTTTTTAAATGTATCGCTGTTTTGGGTTTTTCTTAATACACGCATCAGATATAATCATAATCTTTATATTAAATAATCCTATTTTTAGAATCTAAGTTTACTGGCAGTGAATTTCAAATGATTGATATTAATGATGAAAGTTTGGTGAAATTACTTCGACGAGGTGATAGACATACCGAATCTAAACTAAAAGAGATGCTACATAGGGTGAGAATCGATAAAAGGGTGACTCAAAGTGGGATGGTGAGCTATTATGCAATAATCACTGAAGACCAAGAAATACATTTGCAAGCTTTACGCAATCCTGGTTCATTGTGGCCCCCCCGTTTACCGAGTTATAATGTTGACTTCTCTTCTAAACAAATGTCATTAATAAGAGTTGAAAGTTCTAACTCTGCCGATTTATTGGTTAATTGTGGTAGTAAAAAAACATTTAGAATCATTGAAGAAATCTATTCTGAAAGAAATGTTTGAGGTTTCTTCCTTTATTTTTCCTAATTATTGTATTAATTTCATTTTCAACATTTTTCCAACCAGGATACTGTTTCTCATCATCCTTGAACTCTTTTGTATGGTACGCACTACGCCCATTTTTATGACGAAATGTGTGGTGTTTGTGTAACATCTCATGGTACATAAGGTAATCAAGGATATGTTGAGAAACATCTTTGAATAATGTTGAAACGGTAATAGTATCATTATGAAAATTATAACTTGCAAGTTTTCGTTTCGAATTAGTGCCCCATTGTAAATTTGGTTGTTCAATATCATTGTTAAAGAACTGGCTGTTGACTCTTATAAACGATTCTTCCAATACGGGATGCGTTTTTGTTTTTAGTGTTAATAATGGAATATTCTTTACAAAATTATTGTACAAATCAATGTTGTGCGTATGAACTTTTGCTTTGAGCAGCTTACAAAGAAGATGCTGTATCAATCCGATTGTTATTTCATTATCAATATCTTTCCACTGCAAGTTAAGATGAATTCTTAGTACATTTCCTCGCAGCGCGATGTTTGCATTAAAGTCTGACAACCTTCTGTTATATTCCATAGCTGTTATGTATGGGATCTTTTTCTCTGGAAATAACCGTTTATATGATTCTTCTATAATGTTCATTTTATTATTTTTACAATCCCCTTCTCAGCATCCACTTCTACAATATCACCCTCTTTAAAGATTTTGGTTGCAATTCTTGTACCGACAATACAAGGTTTATTAAATTCTCTAGCAATTATCGCAGCGTGGCATGTTATGCCACCTAAATCTGTTACAATGGCACTTGCCTTACGCATCAATGGAACAAAATCAGGAGATGTCATTGCGGTAACCAAAACATCACCTTTATTAAACGTAATCTTTCCGTGCGTGTTTAAAACAATTCTTACAATACCTTTAGCAAAACCTTGACTTGCAGATAATCCACTTATTTCAGTTTCTGTATGTTCTTTCTCAGAATAATACTTTTCATATATTACATTTGCATCCTTTCCCGTTTCTGTAAAAATGTTTTTGTTTGTTGTCCATGCAAAGAAATATCCCTCTTTCTGTTTATTGATAATATTCTTAATTTCTTTCTTGTTCTGTAATGATCCTATCGTGATCTGATCAACACGTAAATGTTCCAAATTCGTTCGCGATATGGTGCTTTTTTTAGCAATCTCTTCTAATAAACAAGCCATATGGTAAAACACTTTCTGTTGAATTGTCTTTCTTTTATCACGTAAAAGAGAGAAGAACTGACTAACATTTACCCAAAACTGTTGTTCTTTCGTGAAAGAATATTCCTCCTTCTTTGTTTCATGAACTTGGCCGATCTTTTCTTTCACTTTTTCTCTAAGTTCTTGGTATTCTCTCTTTAATGACCAAAGATTAACGCCACCATAACTTGAATGTAAGAAATAACCATGATTATAACAACTTTCCAACTTTTTCTTAAATGCTGGTTTCTGTATCAATGTATCAAAATTTAATTTGGTTAATGAACATTTATTTTCTTTACACCACCAAATCAAATCAATCAATAAATCGTCATGATGTACAACATCCGCTTTCTTATTTGAAGGGGCAAAGGTCATGATTTCTGTTTCAGATAATTCTGGAAATAAAGATACTAATTTATTTCGTAGTAATTCGTTAATGTGAAAAGATATTTGGAGATGAATATTTGTCTCAAGAAGGACGTTACACGTTTCGTTAAGTTTGTCAATATAATACTGAAGACATTTATCATTCTTGATTTCTTGTTTTGCTAGCCACCCATCAAATTTATCTATAATCCTTTTAGTTTTGTTTTGAATTTCTGAAAGAAAAGTATTTTCTTTTTCTATTTGTTTCATAACTTTCTGTGCTGGACCTATATGTGGTACCCAATGCCATTCTCCTTTCCCTTCTTTGAAATATCCAAATACAAATGGCATACCAACCCCATAATGGTCTTTAAGCTGTTCTGTTATCCAATAAAATCCTGGACTTACGTAGAACACTTTTGAAGGGATATGAAATATTTCAGTTTCTTCTGTATACTTTTTTTGTAATTTTAATAAATCAGCAAGAACTTTCTCTTTAGAATTATTATGTTTCGTTATCTCTTGAAATTCTGGCCATTTCATTGTCTTATTCAATCTCAAATCGTAATATCGCAACAACGCCACCCAAATCGCGTATCTGAACACCTTCTCGCGTTTCAGTTGATATAATGTGTACTTTAGAACCGCCTTCTTCTGCCTTTGATTCAAGTTCAAATATTTTATTTTCAGAAAGGGATTCGGACAATAATAACGTATCAACTGCGTTCATTTCAAGTGCTCGTAACGTTTCTTTTTCTCCATACGTTATCTTTTTCATGTTGTCAAGCATCTGTTTAAGAAATGCCTGAACAATATTTTTCTCGTGTGTAATTTCTTCTTCAGCAAGTAAATCCTGTGCCCTATCGAGAAGTTCCTGTAATCCAAAATCACCCGTATACGATAAATCTTTTGTTCCAATAATTTTCTTTTTGATATCTCCCGTAAGATAATCTTTATTCATAAAATCGTTCACGGTTGTTCCCGGTCCGCCAATAATAATCCCTTTAAGATTATTGCCTAATGGAAGGAGTTGTTCTTTCATATACTCTGCAATTTTCTTAAAATGATCTTTAATAGCACCTTCACGTAATCGTGCAAAACGAGCTGCACTTTGACCACCTGCTTTAAATTTGCCAGGTACTTCCGAATGTGTTTTTTTAAGAGGAACGATAGTTTTCCCTTTCAATAACGCAATGTTGGCGTCCCTTCTATCTAACACCACAAGGCCGTACACATTATGTTCAACTAACATTTCCTCAATGATATCAGTAACAAAATTCTTATCGCACCTATATATCCTAATATTGAGCGGTACTGGCGGTTCAAAACTCCATATACGCATATCTTGCTTCCCTTCACCAGCAGCAACATTTCCAGAAAAAATTGCAAGACCATTTACTGGCGTCGACCCAATCGTTCTAAGGTGCTGTATCATCTTTTCAAGCGCACCCTGAACATTTTTCCGTGTCGTTGCCGATTTGATGTTTGATGCTGTTCCCTGCTCTTCTGCTAAGTGTTGAATAATTTTCGTAAGGTCATACCCTGCTGGGACATATACCGTTACGAATTCTGTATGAGGGGCCTTATGACTACGTAAATCACTTAACAATTTCTTCAGTTGCAGTTTCTGATGTGCTGTTATTGCCATAATAGAAGAAATGTGAGAAGGAATTTATAAAGATACCTGTACTTACGTATTTATACTTCTTTTAATTTCATGGAGCAGTTTAGTAACCATATTTTTTGTCTTGCAATCAACAACAATTAGCTTATGTCTTTTCTCACGAGCCTCCAGTAAACATACTTGAAATATTTCAACATCAAGATTTTCTCGTACTTTCTTTGCGGAATATTTACGTCCATTTAACCGTTTCTCTAATTTTTTCAAATTAGAACATGTAATGACAACACATAAATCAACCATTTTTGTTGGTAATAAATGTGCAATGTGCGAATCAATAATCAAATTATCTTTAGCAGATTTCTTCACAACAAGTTCTTCAAACTTTTTCATGTCAATATCATAACATTGTTTCTCCTTATTATAACCAGTAGAAATCGTCTTATAATAATACGATAAATGGAGCCGCTTCCATCCTAATTCTGTTGCAAGTGCTTTCGCTAACGTCGTTTTTCCAACACCCGGTGTTCCCGTTATAACAACAATCATACTTGAAAGAAAACAAAAACGATAATATAAATCTATGCTCGACCTTTGTTCATTTTATCTCTTTGTATATGGGCCCTATGGTGGTGTCGTAAGAACTTATGTACAAGATGTTTATGCATAATAGATTCTAATATTAAGATTATGACAAATAATACTACTGCGTATCCTACAAAGATAACAAGGTCTACCCATACAGCCTGTAACGGCGAACTAAACAGGAAGACTTCTCGGATAAGATTCTTTGCAATGACAAACGGACTATACTGTGCAATACTTCGCAATGTTGGTGAAAGGCCTTCAAGAGGAAGAATAAGGCCGGAAAAGAAAAGGAAAATGTTACCTAACGATATTGATGCAAGTATTCCCGTTTCTTCAGATACAAAAAAGTATCCGATTGCCATTCCTAAAAATGTAAAGACGGATGCTGCAATGAACAACACAAGTGCAAGATTTGGAAATTGGGGTAACGTATCTGTCAAGAAAAAGAGTGAAATGCCAAGAATGACAAGCAGTTGAATAATAATTAATATAACGTTCGTCATATATACGGAGATAATAAATGTCATCTTTCGAATAGGAAGGAAAAAATTTCTCAAAAATGCCGGACTATTTTTTTCCATCATCACAAGTGTTGTTCCTAATAACAATGAACTAAACATGACGACCAATACAAGGATTGCAGGGAAAAGGTAATTGAGGTACGTACCTTCTTCTTGTACGGGTTCTATAATTGTTGTCAAAGGAGATACAATAGTACCCGCTTCCGTAACTTTCTGTGCGCTTAGCGTTGCAGATATATCATTGAGTGATGCTAATACAGAATCAAGCGAAGATTGAATTTGTTCTAACGTTGTTCCCGATGATGCTAGTGCTGGTGTTGCACCCGCGATCGCGGTACTCGCTTTTGATAACTTTGTTCGTGTGACGTTTAATTCATCGATAAGACCTGCAAAGACAGACTTTGCACTTGTTGACGTACCATTATCATCAATCTCATCAGTTGCCGCAAGACTTTCAGACGCTTCTGTAAGGTATCGTCGTAGAACATTCTTATCAGACGCGCTCATGTTTGCTTCTTCTAATCGTTCAAGAGACTTGTCAACACTTTCTTTCGCACTATCCAATTCTTCCGTAAGATTTTTTAAAATCTCGCTCCCAAAATCTGCTGTTGACCCTCCTAAATCTAACACTGCCAAATCGGATCGTACCGATGCTGTTACGCCAGAGACAGCAGCAGCTTCGCTTCGGACAGAACTAAGCGTTCCGCTTGTTTCTGTTATGGTTGTTTGTGTCTGTGCAACTTTTGTAAGAATGTTTTGTGTTAATCCTTCTGAAATTTCCTGCGATTTAATATCAAACTTTCCCTGTACAGTTTCTTGTACCATCCATACAAGGTTAAGTCTGCTTGGATCAACATAAAATGTAATTTCTCGTGGCGTGTTGTCCTCTACCGATAAACTTTCTGGAAGAGATATGCATGTATGTACTTGTCCCATCTTTATATCTTCAATGCAATCATCCAACGAAGAATCATATTTTTGTATGGTAAACGCATCTTCTTCAAGAAGTGTCACGAACGAGTTTACATCGTCTGTATATGATGGCGCATAGACACCAATAGAAAGACCGAATTGTGATGAGGTGTTATATGAAAGACCAAGGATAAGGACAATTAATAGCGGCGCAAAGATAACGATAAGTGCTGAACCTTTTGCACGTAACAATAACTTAACGTTCTTCTTTGTAACTAACCATACTGCTTTCATCATTTAATTCCCCGTTGCAATTTTTTCAAATATTTCGTTCAATGACGGCTTTCGCATATCTAAATCATGAAGGTACAAATTTTCTTCTCGTATTATTTCTAAAATACTGTTCATTGTATTTTGTATGTCTGTCGGATAAATCTCGAGATTATATCCATTATCAACAATTTTTTGTATTGGAAGCAGTTTTAATCTCGCAAGCAACCGTTCTTTATCCTGGCCGTGTTTCATTTTAATTGTAAAATGTTCTTTAAGGTACGGCTTTTGTATGTCTTCAAGTAGCCCGTGCGTGTGAACTTTTCCTTTATGAACAATAGCTATTTTGTTACATAAAAGTTCTACACTATCAAGGTGATGTGATGCGATAACAATCGTTACTCCTTGTTTATTTACTTCTTGAAGAAGATGAATAATTTCCTTTTGAAGAATAGGATCTAAATCTGCTGTTGGTTCGTCAAGGAGAAGCAACTTTGGTTTATGAATAAGGCTGCACGACAAGTCTAACCGTTTCTGCATACCACCAGAAAGGTGTTCTGCCAACACATTTTGATGATCTATAAGTTTAGTAAAATTGAGAAGGTTTCTAATATTATTCTTTAATACTGCTGATGGGACGTTGTACAACTTTCCAAAATGCCACAAATTTTCGTGTACTGTTAATTTTGGATAGAACGAATTATGTTGCGGTGTAAATCCGATATGCCGTTTTATTTTATGAAGATTTTTTGTTAAGTTCCGTTCTTCATTTGTCGCTTTTGAGAGGTATGTTACTTCACCATATGTAGGTTCGATAAATCCGGCGATAAGGTTTAATAACGTTGTCTTTCCACTTCCTGACTGGCCGATAACGCCAAGAATGTCTCCTTCTTCAATTTTAAAGTTAACATTTTCTAGAATTAACCGCTTACGGTACTCTTTCGACACCTCTTTTAACCTTACTAACACCACAGAAAAAAGAATTATTCTATGTTTATAAATCTTATGTGTAAAATAGAGTTCTGTGTTTATGTATTTTCTTCAAAAAACATGTCAATGAACGGCTCTCGTGTCAATGTTACAATTTCTTTTTTTGTTGTGTTATCCCGAAAGTTTTTCCCTACGATAAAAATAATGAGGTTATGAAACTAACCAGAACTAAAGTTTTGGAGATAATT
>PCYB01000020.1 GCA_002762845.1 Candidatus Woesearchaeota archaeon CG10_big_fil_rev_8_21_14_0_10_36_11 | reverse complement strand
TGACTACAACCAATCAAATCAGCGATTTCTTGTTGTTTTTTGCCTTTTTGGTGTAGCTTAACAATTAATTCCATTTCTTTTTTAGATATCATTCCAAATAGAAAGATGTCCTAGTACTTATAATTTACTTTTGTCGGAGACTAATATAAGTTTAAAAAACATAGGATAAAGAAATGTATAATAAATTACACGAACATAAAGAAAAATAACCCCATTGTTAAGGTCCGAAGTTTCAAGACACAAGCACACAAAGATCCGAAAATCATAGCATACAAGTGAAAATCAATTCTCCCCTAAACAGTAGGTTATTAACCAAATGAAGACAATATATATAGTTTTCTAATAACTAAAAGGTAGTGAACCAAGATTTAAATATAAGTGAAAATGGGTAATTGTATGATCAAAAACTCGTTCATTTTCTTAGAAAAAGTAAGCACAACAAAAGAGAAAAATGTATGGGGCCAAGGAATTACTGATTGGCAGGATTTTATCAAAACAAAGAAAATTAAAAGAATATCCCCACAGAAAAAACAATATTATAACCGAAAAATTCAAGAAGCACAACACGCGCTCTCTGAAGATGATTCTTCTTATTTCATTAACAAATTGCCCAAGAAAGAAATGTGGCGTTTGTACGATTATTTTAAGGACGAATGTTGTTTTTTGGATATTGAGGTTGATTCTTATGGGAAAATGGTGTTGATTGGTATCTCGAATTATTTTAGCAGTAATTTTTTTGTAAAAGGGGTGAATTTAGACAAAAAAAATATTGAAAAAGAATTGTCTAAATACAAATTAATGGTAACATTTAATGGCCATTCGTTTGACATTCCTAAAATACAAAAACAAATGGGAATAAAAATGCAAATTCCCCATATTGATTTAAAGCCACATTGTGTTACTCTTGGCTTTAGTGGCGGATTAAAAGAAGTAGAGAAAATATTGAATCTGAAAAGGCCCTCACATCTATACGGCAATCCTGTTGATCTTTGGAAAGCGTTCCATGCGTCAGGCGATAAAGAATATTTAGATTTGTTAATAGAATATAACAAAGAAGATTGTGAAAACTTGAAATCAATAATGGACCACGTATACAAAATATATAAAATTGCAATAAGTTCATTACGCCAAAACGTTTAAAAAGATAAAAACAAACATATATCTTTAGTTTTATGGTAAATGTGTAGCCGTTGCAACATTTTTAGTTTGGCACACGATTGAAGATATAAAACCAATATTAAGAGGGCAGTCATATTTCCAGGAATTGTAATGTTATGAACCCATGAAAACCCTCAAGGTAAACAAAACCTATTTAAACGAAAGGAACTTAGCTTTTCGATATGCTCAGAGTAAGTTATAATTCATTTCATGTTGGTTCTTTTGTACATGGAAAAGCATTCGCATTAGTGAAAGGAGTTGCTCAGGATCGTGTACAATACATCTTTGAGCATTTGGAAGAGTTTATTGTTAAGAACGCGCCCATAATCGAAGATGTACACCTTCGTATTAAGAGATTTAATGAAACGAAATATCGAGAGATTCATACTGCAAAAGTAGAGACTGACTGGCGCGAAGATATATCTGACTGTTCTGCTACAATAGGTATGTACAAGAAGACACTTAGTTTTATGGACACTCACATTCAAGAAATGGACCCTCATTATAACATGGCGGAGTTCTTAGTCGAGAATGGTATACCAGGTAATGAAATTGATGATTTTAAAAAGGAAGTTGGGGAGTTATGGGGAGAAAGTTATTGGCCTATTTTTAACAGACTTAAAATGATTAGAGTTATGTTAGAGACTCTTCATAACGAATTAGAAATTCAAATCGGTCTGTTAAGTAAATTACGGCACACAAATTACATTCAAAGTTTTGATGAGGTAGAAGAGATTTAAGAACATTTTGAAAAAGAACGAAATGCATTTCATGAACTTGTTAAACTCGTGATTGTTGACAAAAAGGACATAAGACATTTGGAATCGAGTCTTAAAACGCAAGTTAGTACTTTGAAAGGAAGTTTAAATAATTTAAAAGCAGTTCTCAAAGCTAAAGTAAGAGATAAAAATAATTTAATAAGGGATAATGAGGGCAAGTTACAAAAAGGCTTAGCGGCTATAGTGGGAACGGCAGTATTAATTGGAGCCATAAGTCTAACATTACATTTAGCAAAAAATGCAGTTAGAGGACTACTTACAGTCACATTAGGAAAATATCTCAAGAAAAAGAAAGAGGCGTTGTTAAATCAAAAAAAAGCGGCTTTCATTATGAGTGAGGCGAACGATTACGTTGCAGGCATAATTAGTAATGATATCGAAAAAGTTACTGAAGCAATAGATAAATTATTAGAAGTTATAGAAACATTGTAAATGATAAGAAAATATTAATAAAGGGACAAGTTCTTCTTCTACTATGACAAAAGTAACGCCATGGGAAGTAAGAGAAGATATAGATTATGATAAACTAGTACAAGAATTTGGCTTAAAACCGTTACAACACGTACCACCACAATTTCAGGACAATGTTCTTTTTAGGCGAGGAATTATTTTTGCCCATAGAGATTTTAAACAAATTATTGATGCTATTGAAAATAAGAAACCTTTTGTTATGATGACTGGCCTTATGCCGTCAGGAAAGTTTCATTTTGGCCATAAGATGGTCGCTGATCAAATACTATTTTATCAAAAACTTGGCGCAAAGATTTATGTTGCAGTTGCAGACATTGAAGCGTACAATTCACGAAATCCTAACATGAAAGAATTACAGGAAACGGCAATCAAAGAATACCTTACGAATTACGTGGCGTTAGGGTTAGACCTTACAAAATGCGAATTTTATTTTCAATCAAAAAGGTCAATGGATGGACAAAAATCAAATGCATATTATAGTCTTGCGAACATGCTTGCACGGCATGCAACATTTAACGAATTTAAAGCAGTCTATGGAGAAATCACGCCAGGAAAAATGGCATCATCCTTATTACAAGCGGCTGACATGTTACACCCACAATTGAAAGAGTTCGAAGGGAAACCACTTCCGGTTATCATTCCAGTGGGAATAGATCAAGATCCGCACGTACGAATTGCACGCGACATTTCAAAACGAATAAAAGAATTTAAGTTTACCCAACTAAGTTCAACGTACCACAAATTTATGCCTGGATTAAAGGGAGGAAAAATGTCGTCCTCTGATGAAAATTCGTTCATTGCATTAACTGACACGCCAGAAGATGCTGCAACAAAAATTAAAAAATATGCATTTTCGGGAGGCCAAGCGACACTTGAAGAGCATAGGAAAAAAGGAGGTAATCCCGATGTTGATGTTTCTTTCCAAATGTTATTGTACGGGTTAGAACCTGATGACAAAAAATTACAAAAGATTTACAAAGAGTACAAGTCGGGGAAATTATTGAGTGGAGAACTTAAACAAATTTGTATAGAAAAGATAACAGTATTCCTTAAAGAGCATCAACAGAAACGAGCAAAAGCAAAGAAACAAATCGATAAGTTTATTTTTTAGGTAAATCTTGTTTGCCTTTTAGTATTAAGATATTATCATCCTTTTCGATAGTTAGTTCTTTTAAATTATTGATAATAATATCATTTCCCATCAAGTAATACGAAACGTTTCGCAATTCATGAATTCTTACCTTTTCAACGTCAGGAATGTTAAGAACTTCAAATGGTGCTTTTGCTTTCAAGTGAGGATTATTTTCGTTAAAGAGACCTATGAATGCTGTCCAAAACCCATCTTTATTTTTACCTGGTTTCCTGCTAATCGTTATGCTTTTAACATTGTACGTTTTCATTTGTATTACTTAATAAAGTCCTCACTTTTAAATATTACTAAAATTTGTTTCATATGAAGGTAGTACGAAATCCCAAAACCTACTGCGAAGAAAAGGATAGTAACAAAACGGCTCGCCCAAAAACTTCCCAATAGGTATCCAACCAAAAAACCAAGTATGATAAGAACAAACGGAAGAATTGGCTCTTTTGATTTTTTTATGTAATATACTCTTCCTGCAACAAACCCAGCAAGGAAAACTGAAACGTAACTAAAGAAAGGGCTTTGAAGAAGAATAGCTATAATGAACCCTACTGCAAGGAAAAGAAGTGAAAATGCTTCTGCCCATTGTTCATCCCATTTAATTGCTGCCATGGTGTATGGTATAATAGTATAATACAATAATGTTGTATTATTCTATTTATTTAAATATTCTCTTTATTTTTCAGAGCCAATTGAAATATAAATTATTCCTGCCATCGATCCAAGAATGATAGCAATAATAAGTCCCCATTTTGTTCGTGTTAAAAGTAACACGCTTGCAAGTAAGACAGTTACAATTGCAATGTAATACATCATTCTTGAACCAAAATAAATGTTAAGACCATCAAGTTGTGGTAATGGAAGCAACGCACAAAATCCCATTATGATATTAAGCATGAGTCCTTTTGAAAAAAAGTAATTTTGTGGTGAGTAATACAAACCTACTGCAAACCCAATTGCCAAAATCAAGTTACCTAGGATCCCCCATAACGATGCAATACCATTTTGGTGATATGAAAAACCATACCGAAATTCTCCAAGACGTTGTTTTATCATAAATGAAGCGACAATACCACCAATGAGTATAAATGGAACTCTGCCTAAACTGATAAATGCAAGAACGAGAGCTATCACAAGACCAACCCACCATATTTTGAATTCTGCTTTATATCCCTGACTTAATGCATATATCTTTTGACATGAAATGCGAAAAACGAATGATATTGCCCCAATGAAAATAAGAGTAATAAAATTTGTTATCCCAACAATAAACTCAAACTGTTCACTGCCCCAATCACGAAACGAAAATATGAATGCAGTGATAAGAACCGCAGCAAGCAATCCTGAAATTTCCTGCCAGCTAAAGCGGTAAAATTCAAGTACTCTGTTTCCCAGTTCTTTGATATTTACCATCTTTTATGTTGATTAAGAGATAAAAGTATATAAAAGATTTGTTTTGAGATTTTTAATGAAAAATGAGGGATTATTTACTTTTTCTCAAGTAACCATAATACATACTTTCCTTTGCCGTGTGTCATTTCTTCTCTTTCCAATAGTGTAAATTTGTTGGAAATGGAAACGTCCCAATTCTCACGACCAATAAGCAAAAGTGTACCTTTCTTTTGTAACACATATGACGCTTGATAGTATATTTCGTTAATTCTATCTTCATCTTTTGTCGTTACGTGAAAAATAAGTCGTGTAAATTTGTCTTTTGGGTATCGAACATCAAGATCGTCAAGGGTATGTTTTGAAATTTCAACATTGGAAGAAACACCCGCAATTTTTATATTCTTTCGTGCAGCAGTATGGTTTCGTGTACTCTCATCAAACGCAAAAAGTCTCACATCGCCACTTCTGGTAGTGTCTGAAATCGGTTTGTGATGAAGAAATGGAGAAAAGTCAAAACTTTTAAACAAAGGAAATGAAAAGAATGAAAAGTTTTTATGAACAATGTCTTGAACTGGATAAGAACATGTAAAAAGTGCAGCTTCTATAAGTAACGCACCATCTTTTACAAAGCCGACAAGCAACTTTTCGCTTTTACTAAACCTGCTTTTTCGTATGAAATAGTATGCAACATCACCTTTAAACGAACCTGAATGAGGAAACACTCGATAGAATCGTGAATCTAAGTCTTTGCCACAAATATCAACACCGATAAAATATTCTTCTTTGGTATAAAAAACTGAGATGATGAGGATTGGATGTGTAACATCAATGACTGGTGTAAACCCACATTTTTCGTGTATAACTGGAAGTAATGATGAAAGAACTTGTTTTGATATAACCGTTCTGTTATCTTGCCCTTTTACACCTTCAACTTCAACTTTACATGCACAATTTGGAGAGAATATATCTTTCCATGGAAAATGGAGAGACCTAAAGTCTATTGATTCAAGATGTTTATGGTTCCCCAATGAAAACACAAGACGTCGTGCAGATTGAAGATGGTACACTGCACGGACGATTTCTTTTGTATCATTAACTTCAAACTCAACAACAGCATCGTGAATAACTGAATTAACATTAAGAATATTTTTTATTTCGTCCTGTAAAATGTGTTCCATTCCAGGTCGTACAAATGCGTAGATGTTCATTCTTCTAACTCTTTCGGCATTGAGTCTTCTGAATCTTCCGGTTCAGAAGACTCGTGGGGTTCATTTGTTTCTTCTAGTTCTTCAGATTCCAAATTTTCAGATTCGGGAGATCCTTCATCGTCAATAATAACAGTAGCAGCGGCAGCAAGTTCATCATTTTCATTAAGACGCATCACTCGGACACCTTGTGTTGCTCTCCCAATAACAGAAATGTCTGAACATTTTATCCGTATTCCAATACCTTGTTTTGATATTAACATGATTTCTTCTTTTCCGTCAACAAGCTTTACCGACTTTACAGGACCGTTTTTTTCCGTTACTTTAATGTTTAAAACGCCTCGACCACCACGGTTACATAAACGATACTCAGACACAGGCGTTCTTTTTCCGTATCCTCTTTCAGTAATGGTAAGAATATTTTTGTCCTCTTCTGCTGCAAGCATTCCAATAACTTTATCTCCCTTTGATAACCGAATGCCTCGGACACCACGTGCCGTTCTTCCCATTGACCGAATATCCTGCTCTTTAAACCTGTTAGCAAGACCACCTTTTGTTGCAAGAAGAATTTCATTGTTGCCGTTTGTGTACCGTACACCGACAAGTGTATCTCCCTCATCAAGGGTAAGGGCACGAATACCCGCACTTCTTGGATTTGAGAAACATTCAAGTTCAGTTTTCTTGACAACTCCCTGTTCAGTTGCCATGAAAAGGAACCCTTCTTTGAAATTGTTTACAGGTACTGTTGCGGTTACTTTTTCATCCTGGCGCAAAGGAATAAGGTTAACGATATGTTTGCCTTTAGACTGACGTCGCCCTTCAGGTATTTGATATACTTTTAACCAATATAATTGCCCTTTATCTGTAAAGAACAACACATAATCGTGCGTGCTTGTGATGTATACACTTTCAACAAAATCTTCATCACGAGTTCCTGTTGCAACCATACCTTTACCACCACGTTTCTGGGTTTTGTATGTGTCCAACGGAAGACGTTTTATGTATCCTGAATTGGTCATGGTAACGACAACAGTATCTTCTTCGATTAGCTCTTCAATATCAAAATCGTCATCTTCACCTCGAACAATTCGTGATCGTCGGTCATCGCCGTACGTCTTTTTTATGTCCTGAAGTTCATCTTTAATTAAATTAAGAACTTTTTCTTCCGAGGCAATGATTTCTTGATATAAGATAATTTTTTCCAGAAGATCAGTATGTTCGCTACGAATTTTTTCCTGTTCCAAGGATGCAAGTTTTTGAAGACGTAGTTCAAGGATAGCCTTTGCTTGAAGTTCGCTTAATGAATATGTTTCTTGAAGGAACTGTTTCGCATCTTCAACCGTTGCACTCTTTTTTATGCCTGAAATGACTGTATCAATATTTTCAAGTGCGATAAGAAGACCGTCAAGAATATGAACGCGATTTTGTGCCTGTGCAAGATCGTACGTTGTTCTTTTGAGTATGACATCTTTCCGATGATTAATATGGTGCCGCATAAATTCTTTAAGACCAAGACGTTTTGGTTCATTGTTTACTAATGCAAGAAGATTTATACCAAACGATACTTTCAGCCGACTATACTTAAAGAGTTGGTTAAGAATAACATTTGCATCAGTGTCTTTTTTAAGATCAATAACAATTCTGATTCCTTCTCTGTCCGATTCATCGTTAATGTTTCGTATGCCAACTATGCGTTTATCGTGCACCAATGATGCAATTTGTTGGATAAGTTCTTCTTTATTAACTTGGTAGGGAATTTCTTTTACAATAATTTTATCATCTTCTAATTCAGTTATTGCTTTTATTGTTACTTTTCCTTTCCCTTTAGAATATGCGTACCATAACGCATTGCCACAAATAACTTCACCACCGGTGGGAAAATCTGGTGCGGGAATAATTGCCATAAGTTCTTCTGTTGTAATGTCAGAATTGTCAATAGTGGCAATGATACCGTCACACACTTCAATGATATTATGTGGAGGAATATTTGTTGCCATTCCAACAGCAATACCAGAAGAACCGTTGACAAGAAGGTTTGGAATAACGCTTGGAAGAACTTCTGGTTCTTGTGACGAACCGTCAAAGTTTGGTTTAAATGTGACAGTTTCTTTTTCTATATCTTTTAGCATATCTTCTGCAAGTTTGTTCAATTTCGCTTCTGTATACCTATATGCTGCTGCTTTATCTCCGTCAATTGATCCAAAATTTCCCTGACCTTTTACTAATGGATATCGCAATGAGAAATCTTGAGCCATACGAACTAACGCATCATAGACAGAACTGTCACCATGAGGATGATAAAATCCTAAAACATTTCCCACGATCCGCGCACATTTCTTGAACGGTTTATTGTGCAACATACCAGTATCATACATACTGTACAGAATTCTTCTATGCACCGGCTTTAAACCGTCACGAATGTCAGGTAGTGCCCTCCCGACAATAACAGACATGGCATAATTTACGTATGCCTGTTTCATCTCGTCCTCAATCATTTTTTGAATGATTTTGGGCGCGTTTTTTGCCGGTTCTGAGGTATCGTTTTGGTCCATTGTATAAATTTGTAAAAGTATTGTTTATCGTCGGTAAATTACAAGAATATAGAGATTTCGATGGTTTATAAAGCTGTCGGTTTTATTGTTGCTTTTGGGCGTCTTTCATCGCATTTCTAATCTCGTCCTTTGAACTTTTTTCTTTTTTCTCTAGCTCAACCAATCGCTCAACTTCGTCTGCTTCTTTGTCAACATTCTCCGCTTCTGTAAGAATGTCTGAAGGGACCAATTTTAAGAACGCGTTTTTGGTATCGTCTGTTGGCAAATCAAAGTAGTTGAAAAACTTGTTTGTTAATTTTAGTTTGTATGTACGACCAAACTTTTCTTTTGCAATAAAGTCTTGCTCTTCCAATTGTTTCATATGATCGTATGCTCCCGATCCACGCAATTTAATAATCTCTGATTGAACGATAGGATATTTCCATGCGATAACTGCCAGAGTTTCCATTATTGGTGTTTCTAGTTCTGTTGAAGAAACAATGCTGCTTACCAACGGAACAAACTCGTCGCGAACAGTAAGCTTCCACCCATTATCTTTCTCAACAATCTGTAACGAGTTATCACGTCGCGAATATTCTTGCTGTAAGCCTTTCATTATTTTTTCAACGAGAGGAGTTTCAATAGAACACAAATGCGCAATACGTTCTGACGTAATCTCTTTTCCTACTGCAAACAGAACAGCCTCTACCTTTTTTTCATCACTACTCATTTTGTTGGTTTTGTAAGGAAATATATTCCTTCTTTTAAATCTATTCTTCCGTCATCAATAAGCTGGTCGAGAAAATCTTCCAATTTATCTTGTGCAACGCCCGTTAGTTTATTTAATTGATCGCCAGTAAGATTCCGCTGCCTTAACAAGACAACAATATAGTTCTTAAGCAGTGCACTCATATTTTTCTTTAACATATCATTTTCCATCTTGACATGTTTTGCGACCATATCTACCTGATGTAATTTTGATTGAAGATCATTAAGAAATTCTGAAATAGTAGAATCGGTAAAATTTATTTGTTTTGGTTCAAGGACTTCTATAATAGAAGGCATGTATTCGAAACAAAACGCAACAAGGTCTTGTATTGATGACGCTTTCACTTCTAATTCTGCGAATGTAGCCCACAACTCTTGGTCATCCTGTTTTTTAATTTCTGCAAAATCTTCTTCAAGGACTTCATATGTCGTATCCTCTTTCAGTTTTTGGACGTAGTCTCGTATGGATTTTTCTATGTGCTCTTTGGGCTTTCCAACGACCTCTATTACCGTTCTAAACATAATATTCTTTTCCATACCATGTGCTTAATGGGAGAATGTTTTTAAGTGTTTTGGAACAATAATGTTGTTGTTACTCTTTAGGAAGAATGAACAAAACGTGTATAAATGGTAATGGGCAATAGCATAAAAAATGGCATTTTGGACACAAGGTTCTACATGGACTGATCGAGAGATGGTCATTGAAAGAGAACAGATTGGGGATATAGAGAAAGTGTTAGATTCGGGAGTAGGAGTAGCTCTTCTTGTTGCGCCACGACAAACAGGAAAAACAACACATCTTAAGTTATTACGAGATAAACGAAAGGGAGGTTAGAAAGAGTGTTGGATATGTTTCATTAGGACCCTTCGCTGAAAGTAAGACTGATGATGAAAGTGGTTTTTATATTGAATTATGTACTGCAGTGTGTGCCGCATTAGAAATGGAGAAACCTAAAGAATTGATAGTAAATCCAAGAAATTTGTTTGATATCTTACAAGATGTTAAGATTTATTTTGATGAATTTTCGGCAGTAGGTCATAAGTATCCTAATTTCTTTCATAGGATTCGGGCAGCTGTTGATGCAGGAAGCGTTGGAAGATGGGGAAACAAAATAGTACTTGCCGATAGGACAGACCCATCAGATTATATGGACCCTCGTTCTTCACCATTTAACATTGCTGGCGAAGTGTTCTTGAAAGACTTTTCTCCAGAAGAAGCGTACACTTTACTTTGTGTAGGGTTACAAAAAAATCAAGTAAAAGTCCCGACGCGGGAAGTTGGAGATGTGATATATAACGTTCTTAGTGGTCATCCTTATCTCACACAAACAATGGGACAGGAATTAACTGCCTTTGCAAAACAAGAAAGTGCGAGAGAAATAACAGTAAATATGGTAGAGCAAGGTAAAAATAAGATTATTGCAGGTAATGATGTTAATCTAAAAACATTGATCAATTATTGGCACAGAAAACTTGAAGCCGGTGACAAAGAACTATTAAAGGGTGTGATGCGAGGTGAACGGATACATTTTTACGTATACGACTCTCCGACAATGAGATTATATTCTTTAGGATTTATTAAACCTGAAAAACAAGATTTTGATGGAATAAAAAGGACATACTTTGATGGAGTATGTGAAATTAGGAATGAACTTTATCGAGAAATATTGGCAAGAACAATTCCAAAACAACGTTAGATTTTCATTTCTTCCAAATTAACACTAAACAGACTAAACCAAACGTTACAAAAAGAAGTATTGGAATCAATTTCTTTGCTTTGACACTGCTTGATTCATACACAACAACGCCACCTGTTAAAGGAGTACCAAACACATGAGTTTTTGAAGAGAAGACTGTTGATTCATTACTTTCACCAAACTCAGAAAAAAATGGTAATGATTTTGACAGAGTCTGTTTCTCAGGAACAACAGTTATCGTTTCTGTAATTTCTCTTACTGTTTTTTGAGTACCTTTCTGAATCTTCACTTTTAGATTATAGTCGCCCTCTTGTATGTCATCATCAATCTTAAGAATGAAATCAACTATTCGTACTTCATCCGGATTTAATATAACACGTTGTGTATTCTCGTCCCTCTCAGAGCCGTCGCAAGAATAACATTTACTTCCTCGATACACATAACTCCAAATAGTATATGGTTGAATGTCATTCCCGTTCAACAATTGAACTTGTATTGGAAATATTTCACCAGGGAACACAGATCCTGGTTTTTCTATAACTCTATATCCTTCTTTCTTTTTTTCAATTTCAATATCTTGTTCTTGTACGTAATCTAAATAATCTTTACAAACTTCGTCATCGACACCTTGCACGATAAACTCTTTCTCGGTACGTAACCCAAACGCGTCTACTACTAAAAGAGCATTTCCGTCGTCAACATTATTATTACAATTTGGTTCAAGTTGAATGGGAATGGTTAAAGGATATTGTTTGTACTGGTCATGTATACTCAACTTTGTTGTCTTGCTGACTTTTTCTCCGTTCATTTCTGCCCACACTTGAACAGAATATCGCGTTTCATTTCCTTTGTATACTACGATACTTGCTGTAAATTGGTCTCCCCATTCTGCTTTGTTATCGTTTCCCAGGTACATTTTTTCAATGTCAACAGATGATTCTGATTTTTTATATTGTGGGTTTATGGCAACAAGTTTGGTTATATTATTATTCGTTATATCAATATCATCACACATAATACCATCAATCCAAAAATGTATTTGGTACACACCCTCTTTCAGATTAGGAGAATATGTTTTCTTGTTCTGTGTTGTAATTTCCTGATTGGTCCAAGGTGAATACTCTTTTACTGGCTCGCCAAAAATGTCTTCTATTGTACCGCGCACAGTAATGTTTTGTTTTTCGCCAAGAGTTCTTCCAACAATAAGTGTAAAATCCATATCTGTCGTATGAAAAATTGAATTATTCATTTCTATATCAATATGCCAATCACACCCTGCAGTATAGACATTTTTATCACCGGGCGTCGGAACTGTTGTATACCAACCACCATCAAACTTGCTAAAACTGGCTCCCTCCATTGCATTTGTAAAACTAATTTTGTCTAGAAGAACATTTTCTGAAATGGGATATCCAGTATATAACCTCACTGTGTCCTCAATTTTGCTCAAATCAAAATCGCCATCAGTATCTCTGTACACAACAGTGTAACAACCACTACACAATTCAAGAGTCTTGGTATTGGTTTTGGTAAGGTATAATTCGTTATCATCGTCCTCATCGTAAAGGACTAAATCTTTAATATAAACAGGTTCATCTCCAGAATTGTATAATTCTACCCATTCGCCCAAAGGTTTACGGGCATCGTCATCACCAAAAGGATCGACCATAACTTCTGTTATTGTAAGAGCAGAATAATCATAACTAAAATCATAAACACTATTCTTCATGCCGGGTGTTCCGCCATTAATTATACTTTCTTTCCATTCTCCCAGTTTATTTCTTTCAAGAGTCTTGTTGTTACCATCAGCGCCCATATTGTAATTATATTCAAATGTTGTTTCGAAAGTTCCATTCGAGATTGTTATTATATCTTCGACATTTCCTAAACCATTTCCTAAAGAGTTATCATCAACGCAAATTTGTAATGTCTCTGTTCCAATTTCAAAATTATCGTACAATGTTGTGTCTTGATCGGTGATTATTGCATAACTATTATTTTTTAATAATAATGAACAATTTTGTGCAAAGCCGCAACAGACAAGTTCGTCAGTGTTTTTGTTATCGGTCAATGTCCCCCCCGCCAAATTAATAGTTTCATTGTCAGGATTATAAAGTTCAATCCATTCAGTATTGTCTATAGCATCATACATCACTTCATTAATTACAACACTCGCGCCAGAAAAATTCATAAATAAAAGTAAAATAATACACAGAAACACATAAAACGTTGTTTTCATGAATGTAAAAGAAATGGAGAACCATTTATATGTTCTTTTTACTACACAACAATACTAAACAAAGTTTTTAAACATTCTTTGGGTAAGAGTATTAAAATGGGATGGTTGTTTGGTAAGAAAAAAAGTATTCCACAGGGGCCAATACCTGGTGGACCAGCATTTGATGAAAAAGTATTACGTTTTCCTACGACATTTCCATCAGCAAAAATCATTAGACCAGAAGAACTAAAACGAGCTGCAGGATTTGAAAAAAAGATTGTACTTCCACAAGAGGAAGAAGATGCTGACGATTCTCAGCAAGCGGAAGAATTACATCAACCAATACGACAACAGCGGTTTGAACGATCATTAACACGTGAACCATTATACATTAAGATGAATGTGTATCAACGTATTCTTGGAGATTTAGATACATTAAAAACAGATTTTTCTTTCCTCCAGGAAGCAAACAGACGATTGGAAAATTCTGAGTTTAATGAAGAGAATAACTTTGAAAAACTTAAAAAGATTATGCGAAATGTACATGACCGTATCCTCATTGCGGATAAAGTATTATTTAAAGGCCAGGGTGAATAAAAATGGACAGAATGCCTGTATTTGTAAAAATTGATGAATATGATGATGTTTTAAGCCTTCTACGGATGGTTCGAGCAAAAATGGAAGAAGCGAAGGAAACGCTTGCAAAAATACATGATCTTAAAAATGAAGAAGATCATCAGTTAGAAGTGTGGCAGAATACGTTAGTAGAGGTTGAAAAAAAGATAGATTTTATCGACCATTCTCTTAACGAACCAGAACATTTCTAAAAAAATGAACAAAATGGTTGCAAAAAAGAAAAAGACGACGCGGAAAAGAGTAGCAAAGCAACATACGTCTCACAAGAATGTTGAAAAGAAAGAGATAGAACCGGCATACATGGTACAACTATCAGATCCGAAACTTGTGCGAAAAGACCTTCTTGAATCCCTCCGTGAAGTGATTATTTTTATGCAGGGGTATGAAAAGTTCAGAAGAATTCAGGAAGAAAAAATTGCTCTTTTTACACAGTTACGAGTTGAAGTAAAACAGTTAAGTATCCTTGTCAATGATAAGTTACGAAAATATCTTCCAAAGGGAAAGTTAAGAGCAGTATCGCCGCAGAAGAAAGAAGAAGAACCGTACGACTCTCATGACGAACAGCCACCATTTGCGACAGGTGCACCGCCTTCAGTAAGTGCGCCGCCATCTCCACAAGAACCTGAAGAAGACAACCTTGCCCAGCTTGAAGGGCAGTTACGAGACATTGAACGGCAGTTGCAAGGAATTCGATAAAATTATTATTTTATTCTTTAGAATTAGTATTTATTAGAAAGAAAAAAAATTAAAAAAATCAACCAAAGATTTTTCGCAACCACTCAAGTATTTTCTCAAGTAAGTTTTGTTGTTCATCTAACCGTTTTGCAAGATCAACACACTGACCACTGACACAACTGTTTGTTCCACATTCATAGTTGTTTGAACATGATTCGCCAGTGTCAAGTTGTTTTGCCATGGTGTCATCCCAGTTACAAAACTCGCCAACAACCCCAACTTTGATACGTGTTCCTGCAGGCAAACATTTGTCTTTGTATGCGCATCCAATTGTACACACGTTCTGGCCGTTAACAAGTTGTGGTTCAATTGATGGTCCCGGCAATTGACTTTCGTCAATAACGCTATCAATGGTAGTTTCCTCCGTTGGATAGAAACGTAGGTTCATAAGCATCGGATTCAGTTCAACACGAAAATGATCATTGTCTAGTTCATGAAGTGCAACAAACGTATTGTCCCGCGCATTAAGTTCAAACGTTTTCGTTCCGATACTATTTACACGCAACCAAAGAATTACTTTGTCGTATCGTCCATCATTACCAAGTGTAACGTATGCTTTTTCAATACACAACTTTTCACTATATTCAACAACACAGTTTTGTGCAGTAGGGTAAAAATTGATAGGAACCAAGTCGTATTCAAACCCTTGTGGATTTATTCCCGCAATACGTCTGTTAACGAAAACCATTTCAACCCAATTTCTTTCTAAAACTGACGAAGGTGTAATAACGGCAACATTATTAGTTTCATCACTTTCAATAAATTCGTTGTAGGGATCAACTTCAGCTTTCGCGTCTACCGTTTCGTACGTGTCTTGAATTCCAAAGTGGCTATATCCCCATGAAGAAATTTCAACACAACTTCCAGTAGATAATGTTGGAACGTATGTCAACGTGTTTTCTTTTCCATTTGCTTCAAACGTAATTTTAAAATTGGCAATGGCTTCTTCACCAACATTACAGACTAGCGCTTTGAATGATGTATCACCGTGTGTTAATGATGTTATCGTAAGATCCGGATATGTAAACGAAACAACACCAACATCTTTGTAGGGAACACTTAACATTGTTGCGCATGCATAGGACTCACTTTGTCCCAACATTTGATTAATGTTCGTATAATCAGTCTGACAGATTCTGTTATTACCAAAGTTTTTGTACGGTGGAGCCGTCCATAAAAGAGATTTTTTCTGTTCCGCTCCCTGCACCGCTCCCTCTCGTGTCCTGAACCCTTCAAAATACACTAATTGTTGAGGTTCAATTGTAAATCGTGCAACAGGATATTCTTGTGGTCCCGTGCTTTTAGTTTCAACACCAACTACTTTAAACGCATCTCCATCAAGAACAACTGTGTACATGTTAACGTACGCATTTTTAATAGTCTTTGATAACGCAGAGTTTTTATGTTCTGGCCAATCATTTACCGAAACACCAAAAAGGACGGAAGCAAACGATTCTTGTACATTTAACTCTTCAGTTTCTATGTTATTATTCTCACTCGTTTCGGCAACTTGTCCATCGCCGTCAACAACGATCTTTATCATAGACTTCCCGTTCACAATATCATGAGCAGAAAATGTAAATGGTACTTTGTACGATCCTTTTCTTTCTGCACCAAAAGAGTGTACTTCTACATTTGACGCGATGTGACATCCAGTTCCATCAGGATGACACGCCATAATCTCAACCTGAAATTGGTTTGTAATGGCAGATGTTCCCCAGTTTCGTAGGGTAATGTGGACATTCAGCGTTTCACCCACCGTAAATGTATCCTGTAAGTTGTATGTGTGCCCATCTGCTACTGATGTTATGTAGAAATCGTCTACTACTAAATCAACATCGTTTGTAGCGGAAACGAATACCGAACTTGCAAATAATACAAGTATTGCAACTAATAGTATATTTTTAATATTCATTTTGAGTACCTCACGTAATTTTATGTTTCTCATACATGTCTAAAAGTTAAACAAATATATATACATTGAGTGGGAACCTCTTTGCAAGCGAGACCACAAATATACCCAAACCCCAAAAGAGAGGATAATCTCTACCCAAACGCTATTTTGAACCAAGAAATAGGTTTGTTAGCTTGACGGAAACCATTTTCCCATCTTTTTTGATAGTGATTATCTTTTTCCGTTCAAGAGTTTGTAATATACGGGCTATGCTTGTCCGAGGAATATGTGTTGCGTGCCGTATTTGTGCTTGAGACCGGATATTATCATGTTCCAATAAAAACGTAACAACGACACGTTCTTTCTCCGATAATGTTTGAAGAAGTACGCGTATCTGTTTTGAAACGGTTTCTTTTTCTCTCGATTCTTCCTGTTTTCGCTCTTTCAACTGTCTTTCATGATGTAAAACGATTTTCTTCTTTTGTGTTTGACGGCGTAACAATGAGGAAATAAATACAATTAGGATAGCAAAAACAATAAATCCCCATAAAAGAACTTTAAATGTGGAAAATGAAGTATCAATGTTTTGTCCAAGAACAATCTCAACCGATGTATCTTCCCCACGACGAATTTCGATATCTTCCCGACCGGCCACGTTACGAGAAGATGCAACAACGGTACATCTACCGATTGGAATCTGAGGAACAGAAAAGAACCCCGCAGCATCAGACGTGTATGGAAATTCAACTGTTATGGAAGAATAGCATGTAAATTGAATACGTGCACTTGGCACGAGATTACCTTCCATGTCAACAACCGTTCCTTGCAAATATCCTATGGGGTACATAAAAAACGAGACCTCAACATCAGAAGGAACAACGATACTTTTTGATCCATAATAGTCCGGTGTTGGAGTATCAAACGAATCGAGTGTTATGTCCACAGTATATGGACCATCAATTAAAGGAAGAGTATGTTGTGAATTATGTAATACTACTTTTTGGACAGCATCACCTAACTGAATTGTTGCAAAGTATCCTGAAAAGTCTTGATTGTCAGGAGATATGAATGTAAATGTAACGTCATCTTGTGCATATGCCGTCGCACACACAAAAATGAAGATACATATTACAATTATGGGATAACGGTTCATTTTAGTATTAAAGAATACATTTTTATTTATAAATATTCAGTTAGTTTGTAACTATTTAGCTTTCTGAAGTTCCACAACTATTCTCGAGTATAGAAAAGTTTATTTACTTCTTTAGCTACTTTGTAGCTAA
>PCYB01000006.1 GCA_002762845.1 Candidatus Woesearchaeota archaeon CG10_big_fil_rev_8_21_14_0_10_36_11 | reverse complement strand
TTTCATATTAGCTACAAAGTAGCTAAAGAAGTAAATAAACTTTTCTATACTCGAGAATAGTTGTGGAACTTCAGAAAGCTAAATAGTTACAATTAGAAGAAAGATATAATACGATAAGAAATGATTGTGTCGCCCCAACCCAATACGAACAGGGAGTAAACAGAAGAGATTTTGACTTTAGAAGCGTTTATGGTGCACATATAAATTACCTTTTTTCCTTGTCACAAAATAATGTTATTCCCTGTGATTACCAACAGTATGCGTTTAATCAAGCGGAAGTAGAAATGAAAACAAAGTTATGTCAATATCCCAACCAACCGAGCCATGGTTTTAATAGACCCGTTTGTTCTTAAAATCAAGAAGTCAATAGAAAAATTAAGGGTCCATTCTTTCAGGATCTCTTGGTAACAATACTGCTTCACGGATATTATCAAGTTTTAATAATCGTTGTGTGATTCTATCTAACCCAAACCCAACACCACCATGAGGTGGGCAGCCATATTTGAATATTTCAGCATATTTTACCATATCTTTCATGTCCATTCCTTTCTCTTTTGCTTGTTTGGAAAGAATATCTAATCGATGTTCACGTTGTGCACCCGTGCAAATTTCAACACCGTTAAATAATAAGTCAAACGACCGTGTCCCTTTAGGATCATCAGACGGTTTCATGTGGTAAAATGGTCGAATTACCCATGGAAAATTTGTGACAAATACAAATTCAGAATTAAACTTTTTCTTTACGATTTCGCCCAATAACTTCTCGCCTTCAGGATCAATGTCGTCATCATCTTTATACGTTCGACCTTTTGCTTTAAGCAACTCTTTTGCGTCTTTCATTGTCATGCGCGGAATTTTTGAAGGAAAATTATGTTCAACGTTTAATAATGAAAGTTCAGCACTGGCTTCTTTCTTCAATGCAGTAAGCAAATGAATGAACATTTCTTCAATCATATCCATGACATCATTTTCATCTTTAATGAAACCCATCTCAAAATCAACACCGGTAAATTCTGTCAAATGCCGTGTTGTATGTGACTTTTCTGCTCTGAAAACAGGTGCGATTTCGTACACACGTTCAAACCCACCAGCGACAAACATCTGTTTGTAAATTTGTGGTGATTGCGATAAGTAGATCGGCCTCCCAAAATAATCTACTTTGAACAATTCAGCACCCGACTCAACACCAAGTGTTGTTATTTTAGGCGTGTTAATATTAACAAATCCTTTACTATCAAGAAAGTTCGTAATGATTTTTGAAATCTTTCCCCGTACTTTAAAGATTGCTTGATGTTTCTTATTTCGTGTATCAAGGAACCTAAAATCAATACGTTTATCAATACTGGTTTGACTTTTATCAGAATTGTCTATTGGTAAAGGAACGTCAGATTGAGAAATAACTTTTAACGACGTAATCATAACTTCTATGCCCCATCGTGACTCTTTATTCTTTTTGGGTGTACCGATAATCTCAACAACAGACTCGTTTGAGATATCATCTATCAATTTAAATGATTCATCTTCAGTCTCTCCTTTGAACGCTAATGTTTGCATATCTCCAGTTCTGTCACGAAGAATAATAAACTTAATCTTGCTCAGATTACGCAATTCTTGAACCCAGCCTTGAAGGAGAACTTCTTTTCCAATACTTTTCTCCAAGTCCCGTATAAGTGTCCTTTCCATTGTAATGGGAAGTAAAATTGGGGGTAGTTTTTATTGTTTTCTGTTTCAAAAATGCAATTTTTGGGGCAGGACTAAAAATCTATAGATTTTTATTTTCTGTTTAGAAACGAATTTTTCTAAACTGAACTAAAAAACGGGAAGATTTTTAGTTTCTATTTTAAAAGAACATTAACATTTAAATAGAAGTAAATTTTACTTCTATGGAAGAGAGGTTTCATTATGCCACAAAAGAAGAAAAGTCAACATCGACCATTTATCGATTTTTTACAGCACAAGCACGTGTTAAGTATCCTCACGATTTTTATCATTGTTGGTGGTTTTCTTATTCTTGCGTTATTAAGCGATAGCGAAGAAGCGATGATCGGCGAAGCACAAAGAACCGCATCTGAAGGCATTCCTGACCCCTATTTTTTAATGTACAATTATTACAGCTTTTATACAGAAAATCCTACCTTTGAGAAACTTGACGATGCACTGTACAAAAGTAATGTATTCTTAAAAGACGCGTTCATTGCATATGGAGAAGAACGTGCAGTGATGAAAAATACATATTCTTCCACACGAAAACTCGTGAATAGAGTATATGCTAACGTTCAACCAGAAAAATTTCAAGAAATTGCACAGTGGTTGATTATTGAGGATAGTTTTAAAGAACTTGTATTGGACGTTAGTATGGATGAAATAGTTTGGGTAAATATTCCTGTTGATCCAGTTATTTTTGGAACAATGTTTGACACAAGAATAATGGGTTCACAAAATCAACTTTATTTTGTTGATTGCCTTTCCGCGGTAAGTTCAGTTGACGCAAAAATATCGCCTGAACAGATTGCATTTTGCATGCAAGTTAGCGAAGAGATTCATACAATGAAATTGTGGAATCCGAGTGGATAAGAATTTAGAAAAGAAAAAGAAAGATTAATTCTTTTATTTGCTCCATTCGGAAACATATTTCTGACCATTAATATCCATTTCGTAATATCCTGATTCGCCATTTTCACTGAAATAGTAGTCCATCTTAACGTTTCCTTCGGCTGATGTAACGGTGTACTCAACATGACATAAGCCTGCAAATTGCCCTGAAGAAACAAGACCTTTCATGATCCATTGTGCATTCGCGGCACCGTCAGCAGTTGTTGCTGCATATTTCCACTCTGCACCGTCTTGGCACCAGTCATCACCGTCAAAACCGCTTGATTCAACAACAACAGAACCTGTAGGTCCTTCGATTTCAACAGTAGTTTCATCATCGCTAACGTCAACTTCAACGTCAGCATTATCATTTGTTACTTCTACGTTTCCATCATCTGTACTTACAGTAACTGTTTCGTCTGTAGGAACATTTTCACACCCTACAACGATGAAAATAACCATTACCACAGATAATATCAATAATACTTTTTTCATAGTATGCATACCTCAACAATATTTTATGTAAGAATGAAGTGGAGGAGTTTAAATGCTTTACGGAAAATGAAAAAATATTCTGGTTTATTCTTTTTTGTATTCTACTGGCTTTTCTAAAACACCAGAAGCAGTATCAAAAAGAACTTCAGATAACTTTTCGGGATTTGCAGCAGCAACTGGCTTAGCACCAAGTCGTCTCAACCCCTCAAAATTTTGCGGATCCGTATCAAACATAACAACATAAAGAGAAGTTTGATGGTCTCCAAAATTATATTTTTGTATATTCCCATATATTTCTTCGGGTGTTTTTCCACAGGTATTTTTGCCATCAGTCAAAAGAATAATGTTTCTTCTACCATGAGCATTTTCGTTTAGATCTTGTTGAGCTTGTGCTAATGCTTTCCCCAAAGAAGTACAGCCACCATAACCTAAATCATTGACATGTTCACTTAATTGAGAATAGTCAAACTCGCAAATAGGAACTAACAAATCAACTCCTGAATCAAAAGCGACTAAGCCAAGTTCTAAATTACCATACTGTGCATGATGATCTTTATACATACGTAACGTTTTTTCCAAAGCCTCTTTCGCACTGTCCATCTTTCGATCATGACCTAAGAAATCCCCCATACTTCCAGAAGTATCAATAACAAATTCTATTGAAACAATTCCATCTTTCAAATGTCTAACTTCTTCCGGCTCAACGTCATAATTAAACTTGCAACCAGGAAGCATTGGAGCCACTGTTAAAGCAAGACCGCCCGCAACACCAAGTCCCAAAAATCTTCTTCTTGATAGTTCCATTATAACCCAAGTTTGACAGTTAATTAAAAATAAGTGTTCTAGGTTTGTAAGTTCTACCATGAAACAAACAAACACTAGAACAAATGGCATAA
>PCYB01000073.1 GCA_002762845.1 Candidatus Woesearchaeota archaeon CG10_big_fil_rev_8_21_14_0_10_36_11 | reverse complement strand
GCCATTTGTTCTAGTGTTTGTTTGTTTCATGGTAGAACTTACAAACCTAGAACACTTATTTTTAATTAACTGTCAAACTTGGGATATAAATCTTTTGGTTGTTATCACTAACAGAGAATAACAAAAAACACCAAAACATTAATAAAATATTCATTTATTACATTAGTATGGCAGATAACAAAGAATCGAAAGACGAAAAGATTGGGTTTCATAAAGGGTCGCTTGCAACATTAACAAAAGAACGGGAAGAAATGTTGCGTATTTTACAAATTGTTGAGCAACTTATGCAAATGCACATTAAAGAATTGAAAGATTTAGGTGTGGATTTACTTGAACAAGCGAGAAAAGAAGCAAAGAAACTGAAAGGAAACAAGCCAATCGAAGATGTCTTGAACTAAGTAACAATTATATCATAATACAAATAACTATGCTCTAATTACCGTGTGGTTGTATGTATGATTAGGTGGTTAAATAATAACTTCGCCGCGATGAATCTTCGGCAGGAAATTGATTATTGTATTTTCTTTATATTTCGCACATCCAAGAACATGATTCTTATACTGTAAAAGTATAAATTTACTTTCTTTCCCGCAATCCTTCTGAAGATCTGTTCCTGCAAAGTATTGTTTAATCTCTTTTTCGTCAAGTTCAATCACGTTCGTAACATTTTTGTTTTCTTGGACTAATAATTGGGCACCTTCTTTACTTAACCGTGCTTGATTATCTTTATATTCAGCAAAGTAAAGGCCAATCTTATCAATTTTAAGTTTATTAAGATCAACATTTGCGATGTCCCTATTGATAATAAAGATTCGACTTTTTTCGTTGAGAAAGTAGGCATAATTTTCTTGCAATATCGCACCGAACTGTTTCGTAAGAACTCTGTTAAACTCTTTTATTCTTCGTGTGTTAAGTATGGTAAGGTTTTGCATTTACCCAGCACCCCATACCGGATTTGTTCTTCTTTTAATTTCGGCAATTTCTTTCAGAATATTAATTTCCCTTGTTGATAAATGTTTTTTCATGTGCTTTAATTTAACAAAATCATCTTCAGGAATATCACTATACAAAAAATCTCCCTCCTCAATTTGCCGACCAACAGTAACTCCGCCCATTGCCATTGCCACCTGTTTTCCTTGTTCAGCAACCGTAACATTTTCCTTCCCATCTTTCATACTTTTTACCTGAGTGATTAACTTTCCTTCTATGTTCATGATGGGATCTCCAGTTTTTATCTTTCCTATTTCTATTTCAACACCAACAATAGCGGGATTGTTTTGTCTGAATGTGTACCCTTTCAATATCGCAAATTTACACGGACGTACTAATTTACTTAATTCTTCAAGTTCAATGTCTCTCGTAAGAGTTTCTACATACTTTTCATATTCTTCTATTGTTTGGTAAATAATGTCGTGTGTAATTACTTTAAGTCTTTTTGCTGTAAGAATATCAGCAATATCTGTTGGTACTTTTACATTAAATCCGAGAATGACTCCCTGAAACACGTCTTTATCTCGTATTGTTTCTAGTTTTGATATATCTTTCTTTGTGATGTCGCCGAGAGACGAAGATGATATAGGGATATTCTTTTCTTGAAGTAACGTTCGTAATGCTTCCAAACCACCGATAGTGTCTGCTTTAATGATAACTCCATCCGTATCTTCATTTTCCACCACGATTTCGCCAACTTCTTCCTGTACTTCATTTTTTGCAGTAGCAATTTCTTCTTCTTTATTGGAACAACTTCGTAACGGCATGCCTGCCATTGCACTGTCTAACCCAGGTGCAACAATCTTTACGCCCGTGGCTGCATGCACTTCTTTAACATTTTTGAATTTACTTTTAACGTCACGCATTTCTGCAAGTTCTGCAGGTTCTAATAATGCGCGAACTTTAACAACAATTGGTTCTTCAATTGAGCCAATGACAAGAGTATCATTAACTTTCAATTGCCCATTGTAAATTATTGCATTTAATGTTGTCCCTAGACCTTTTTCTTCTTTAACTTCCAGAATTGTTCCCTTTGCAGGTCCTGTTTCTTCTATTTTCAACACTTTCTCAAAGTATTTCTGTGCAAGGCCAGTAAGAACCATTAACAGTTCAGGTATTCCCTGACCAGTTTGTGCAGACACAGGTATAATGGCTATTTGTTTTGTATAATCCTCAACCCTGTCAAAACGCTCCGCTTGCAATCCATGTTCTTGAAATTGTGCAACAAGGTCATACACACGCTTTTCGAATTCTCCTTGTACTTCTTGGTGAAGAGCATTAACATTTTCCATAAAGAATTTTGTGGGATTATGTTGCCAGTGCGGTATTAAATCTATCTTATTCGCAGCGACAATGAATGGTACTTTTTGCGCTTTTAATATTTCTATTGACTCAACAGTTTGTGGTTTGAATCCTTCATCAATGTCAACGACAAGAATGGCTATGTCTGCCAAAGAACCACCTCTTTTTCGTAAACTGGTAAACGCTGCGTGACCAGGCGTATCAATAGTAAGCAAACCGGGGACAGTAAGGTTCTGTTTAATCGCATCTAACAACTTTCCACATATTTTTTGTATTGTTTCAATTGGAATTGCAGAAACTCCAATCGCTTGTGTTATTGCTCCTGCTTCACCCGATGCAACGACAGTTGCCCTAATTTTGTCTAATAAAGAGGTCTTACCATGATCAACATGACCAAGTACAGTTACAAGAACTTTACGGGTTGCCACACCATTATTGGTTAAGTCTGCTTTTTTAAATATATCCTTTCTTTTTTAAATTTCAAATGGATTACTTGGTTCAAAGATAAATGTGGGGAGAATGGCCTTTAATTCGAACAGTAATCTCTATTTTCGAATAGTTTATATATTAGAATATTGTTCTCTTATCGTCATAAATTATGAAAATTAAAGAACGCTTTAAGAAAAATTTGCTCGTCGTTGACAACGTCAAAAAGATGAGCTTAAATTTACCAAACGCTGAAACAGTCTCCGCTAAAGATTATCTTCTCGATTCCAATATTGGAAGCCAACAAAAAGTTAAAGTTTTTAACCTTTGCAATTCATATCGTTATCAGTCAGAAGGATATTACGTTTCACTCCTTGCCGAGGCTAGGGGGCACAAACATATTCCTACAATTAGTACTATTCAAGATTTAAAATCACTTACCGCAATTAAACATATTGGTAATGAACTCGACGAGTTAATTCAAAAAGAACTCATCACAATAAAATCTGATAAGTTTGAATTAAGTATTTATTTCGGAAAGAATATTGCTAAGAAGTATAGTAAATTAAGTCTAGCTATATTTAAATTTGTTAATGCCCCTTTAATGAAAGCTTTTTTCAATCATTATCAGGGGAAATGGCAGTTGCAAAATATTAATCCTTTATCTTTAGGCGAAATACCAGAAAATCATCGCGATTTTTTTAGAAAAGCTGCAAAAGAGTACTTTAGCAAAGATCGCAGAATAGTGCCACACCGAACTACCAGTCGTTATGACATGGCTATTCTTTATAACCCGAAAGAAAAAGATAGCCCTTCAAATTCGCGTGCAATGAAGAAATTTATCAAAGCTGCAAACGCTTTAAGTATCGATGCAGAGTTGATAACTCGTGATGATTTATCAAGGTTGGCTGAATTTGACATGTTGTTTATCAGGGAAACAACCAATGTTAACCATCACACATATCGCTTTTCTAGAAAAGCTACCGCTGAAGGTTTAATAACTATCGACGATCCTCTTTCCATTTTAAAATGTTGTAATAAAGTTTACCTTGCCGAATTACTAAGAAATAATAACATTAAAGCGCCGAAAACATTAATTGTTCATAGTAAAAACAATAATCCTAAAGAAATCATCAACAAACTAAGTTTACCTATTGTTCTTAAAAAGCCAGACAGTTCATTTTCACAAGGTGTAGTTAAAGCAAATAATGAAGAAGAATTAATTACAGAAACAAAAAAAATGTTACTTAAAAGCGATTTAGTTATTGCTCAAGAGTTTTTGCCCACTCAATTCGATTGGCGTATAGGGATTATTGATCGTATTCCCATATTCGCGTGCAAATATTATATGGTCAAAAAACATTGGCAAATCATTAAAAAAGAAAGCGATGAATCTAAAGAGGGAGATTCTGAAACATTTCCTATTGATTTAGTTCCTAAGAGTGTTATCAAGACAGCATTAAAAGCTGCCAATTTAATCGGCGATGGTCTTTACGGGGTAGACTTAAAACAGATTAACGACGAGGTCTTTGTGATAGAAGTTAATGATAATCCTAATATAGATGCTGGTGTTGAAGACTTAATCTTAAAAGAAGCTCTCTATTTGAAAATAATGAGTGTCTTCCTTAATAGGATAGAAATGAGAAAATTTAGGGGTATGGTTTAATTTTAAATGTTGAAATATGAAATATTCTCTTTTTTCAGTTGCCGGAATTGAACTTGAATACATGATTGTCGATAAAGAAAAACTTGATGTAAAACCAATTGCCGATTTTCTGCTTAGAGACGCTTTAGGAGAATTTACGTCAGATTTTGACAATGGAAAAATTTCATGGTCAAATGAATTAGTCTCTCATTTGATTGAACTCAAAACAAGCAAGCCAATGAAAAATTTTGTACAAATTGCCAAATCGTTTGAAAAAAATATTACCCAGATTAACAAAATTCTTTCAAAATACAATTGCGTACTAATGCCCGGCTCAATGCATCCCTGGATGAATCCATTGAAAGAAACTGTACTTTGGAAACGCGAATACAACAAAGTATATCATAAGTACAATGAAATTTTTTCCTGCAAAAATCATGGTTGGTCTAACATTCAGTCGACCCACCTAAATTTACCTTTCTCTAATGATCATGAGTTTCGCCAGTTGCATTCAGCAATAAGGGTTATCCTTCCTCTATTGCCAGCATTATGCTCAAGTTCACCAATCGTTGAGTGTACAAAAGGAGTTTATAGCGATAACAGATTAAAATATTATTTTGCTAATCAAAAGAGAATTTCTTCAATAATCGGCGAAATAATTCCAGAGGTAATCACTTCAAAAAAGGAGTATTTTGAAAAAATTATTTTTCCCATATACAAAGATATAAAGCCTTACGATCCGCAAGAAATTCTCAAAGGGGAGTGGCTTAATTCGCGCGGCGCCATTGCTCGTTTTCAGCGAAATGCGATCGAAATTCGTTTAATGGACATTCAAGAAAATCCTTTCATGGATATCGCCATTTGCTGCTTTGTGTTTAATACCTTGAAATATTTAGTGAAAAATGTCTCTCTTTCCACACTGGAAAAGTTTAGTAGTTTAGAACTAAAAAAAATCTTAGTAAATTGTGCAAAAGATGGCGAAAAATCTTTTGTTAGCAATAAAGATTACCTCTCTTTGTTTGGCATTAAGGAAGCAAAAGTGACAACAAAAGAAATCTTGCAAAAAATATTAACAAATATTACCATTCCACCAGAGTTAACGGAGCTTTTAAAATTGATACTTGTTCAAGGAACTCTTTCCACAAGAATAATGAAAGATGTTAATACAGTCAACAAGAAAAACTGTTATTCAACGTATACCAAATTAACTAACTGTTTATCCAATTCCTCATTTTTTTATCCCTACATAAAATGCGTTTTGGTTTGATGGTCAATATCAAAAAGTAAATGTTTTTATTGTCTGCCGATTTTAAACTGAAAAATGATTAAAGAATCAATAATTACAGAACAAGGAATAATATTAAACATAGATGTTCTACATAAAGATCCTACTAAAAAAATGCCCGTATTCTATAATCCTGTCATGAAATCAAACAGAAATATTTCTGTGTTATTACTTAATTCTGTTTCAAATAAGAACATGAATTGTGCATTTCCTTTGGCAGGTTCAGGTATTCGCCCTTTACGCTTTTTGAAAGAATTAAAGAAAAGCAAGATTGATACAATATTTGTCAATGATAAAAAAGCTGATTTTGTAACAATGTTTAACAATAATTTGACATTAAATAAAATAACAAAAACAAATTCAATAAAAATATGTACTGATGATGCAAATAATTTCTTATTAAATCAACATACTGATGATTTTTGTGGATATTTTGATTATATTGATATTGACCCGTTTGGGACACCTAATCCTTTCATCTCGGCAGCTGTTTCCCAAATTAAACGTCATGGAATACTTGCAATAACCGCGACAGATACCGCAGCACTAACTGGAACATATCCGAGGGTAACAAAACGAAAATATTGGGCAACGTCGTCAAAGAATTATATGATGCACGAAACAGGGTTACGAGTTCTAATACGAAAAGTTCAATTACAGGGGATACAATTTGATAAAGCACTTGCACCGCTTCTCTCGTATCATAAAGACCATTATTTTAGGGTCTATTTTAAACATGAGAACGGAAAAGAAAAATGTGACAAGATTATCAAACAACATCATTATTTGTTATACTGTTCGACATGTTTGAATCATACCATTTCTCGTTTTAACAGAGAGATTTGTTCTTGCGGTACACAATTTTCATTTATGGGACCACTCTGGACAGGAAAATTGTTTGATTCAAAACTAATCACATCAATGGCAAAGAATAACCCGTTTCCGGAAGAACAAAAGTTTCTTGATATTTTGAAAGAAGAATCTACAAAAGATGTTGTCGGCTTTTATGACTTACACATTATTGAAAAAAAATATAAATTTCCTGTTGGGAAAATGGAACCCGCGCTCAAGACATTGGATGCAGTACGAACACATTTCTCTCTAACGGGAATAAAAACAGATATTAACATTAAAGAAATAATTAAATTGCTACAATGAACAATAAGAAATTTGCGTAAAAACAGTAAAAGATAAGTTTCTATTCATAATTGTTGCACAAGATTTTTATATTCCCTTTTTCTTTTCCCTTTTATGGCATTTCGAGGCGCAACAAAATATTTAGACGAAGAGGGTGGACATTCTCGACCAGGAGAAGATGATTGGTTTGCGTTAGGAACTTTATATGGTTCAACTCAAAGAATTTATTCTGGTGCTTTAGCTGATCAAAAAATCCCTGAGAAAAGAGAAGGGGCGCTTGAAACAATGACAAGGTGCGAAACATTCATTTCTGCAATGAACAATCTTTTTGGAAAAGATTACACATTAGAAAAATAAAAATCTCTACCCCAATGCCAAATCCATTTTAGCGACTTCTGCGGACTGAACTTGGTCAATTTCTCCTAGTTTAGCAGCAGTACCATCAAAGTCGGCACCTTCAACTTCATACATCCCTAATACAAGAACTGCTTTTAAACCAAACGCAATCGGTTCTTCCTTAACCTGCATTTGGCCAATGGCACCAGCTTCTCGTGCAATTAATTCTGCTTTTTCTTTTATCGGCGCCAAATCAACATCAGGTGATTCTGGCATTAATTTAAATGTTATAATTACTCTTGCCATTATATTAATTAGGACCTACAAATCCACATTGGTGACAGGTATATTTTGTTGCGATACTTCTGCATGTAGCACACCGTACAATCTCTTGCTGACTACACTTTGGGCACATGAATATAACGCTGCCTTTGTCATTAACAATTCTCTTCTTACATGAACTACATATTTTTCCTTCCATTGTTACCCTGTCATTCAGGATGTTCTTTATAAATCTTTTTGCGATTGGATGGTTGTTCCCTCTACTTTAAATCTCACATCAAGAAACTTTTCAACTACGTACATGTTTGTTTTTGCATGGTTACTTATCTCTCGAACAGTAATCGTTGACCCAGGAAGAAGTCCCATGAAAGGGATTAATTGGTCAGCTAAATATGTGTCAACAGCAGCTCCCGACTCAAGTTCTTCCTGTAATTCTTCCGCTGCTTCTTTTCCTATGCTTTCAGACGTTTTTCCCTGTTCTATTAATTCGCTACTTCCAAGACGTGTAGGATTATCAAAGTTAACATCTCCATCAACACTATAAATTGCCCATATCACAATTTCGCCACCAATACTTGGTGCATGTGTATAATCAACTCGGACATTTATTGGTACACCATTTTTTTTCAATTCCCCCTCCGCAGATTGTACAATTCGCTCCCCAACATTTTTATTTTGCAATTCAAATGAAACATTGACAATACCTTTAATTTGTTCCAATGTTCCTTGTGTCGTAAGGTTAATTCTTGGTACGTTTATCTCTTCTATAAACGACGAAACAGTATCAAAATTCTTAATTTTATACTTTGGCGATATTTCTAATTCTACTTCACCCTCCCCTTTTGGATAATATCCTCGTCTGAGAATTTTTAATTCAATTTTTTCTACGAACTTTGTAACGTGTGGAAGAAGAACATTTTGAAGGTAATCAACAGATGCTTGCCATTTTCCGCAAGTTCCTCCTTTGATATGTAATGTTACTTTACTTGGGGCGAATAATGATGGAAGAATGAGTGCTTGTAACAATAATGTTATACTCCCTGCAGTGCCAATATCAATTTCGTATCTTCCTCCTTTAATCTTGCCCGGCGTAAAATGAAGTTCTGTTGAGCCAATTTCAATATCATTTGTTTCTGCGTTACATAATGCTTTAAGAGCTTTAATGGCGTGAAGATGTTGTGCTTTTAATCCCGGATTCGGTCGTCCTGCTCTAATATTTGTTACAGTAAATTCTTTTCCCGTAAGTGCAGAGAGAGCAAGAGCAACTCTCGTTAGGGAGCCGCCACCTTCACCGTACGAACCATCTAATTGTATCATTCTCAGTTTAAAACAATAAACTTAATAAAAAACTTTACTTTTTAAGGGTTATTGTGGGGACGTAGTATAACCCGGTTAGAATAGGGGCCTCCAGTAATGAGGGGTTGAATCTTTTGATGATGATAAAACCTTACCTGAAGCAAGCCTTAGATCCGTGTTCGAATCACGGCGTCCCCACTCATTTTTTTTATTTTCTTTCTTATAAGTGTACCAATACACTAGAAATAAAACACCAATAAAAAATAGTGGGCTAGAAATAATAAAGAGGGATATAAATTTAAAACTTCTCGCCACCATCAAAATGTAAATGATTCCTGCAACGAGAAATAAAGTACCACCAACATGTTCCCATTTCCATGCAACAAGTAGCATGGCAATTAAAACAAATGTTGGAATTAAGTGCATGAAAAGTGCCGCTAACACGTCCGGAAATAAATATTCTCCAAAGACATCTAACGCAAATAAGCTGATGAAAATGGTAAAAACAATTGTAATGATTCTTGGTATCCAATACAGATACTTTTTTTTCATGAGTTGGTAACGCATCGACAAGTATATAAATTGTTACACTTTTATTTGTGCCTATAATGTACAGAAAAAGAGGTGTTCCTATAGAATATAAAGGATTCTTTGGCCGACATAGAATGACCATTGCCGCAACAACCCTTCTTGGCACTATTGTTGGTGCAGGTATTCTTGGCATTCCGTACGTTATTGCACAAACTGGAATATTGTATGGGTTCATTCTTATTGTATTGATCGGTATCATGTACCTTTTCCTGAACCTGTTCCTTGGCGAAGTTGTATTGAGAACAAAAGAGCAGCACCAACTTGCAGGTTATGCAGGAAAGTACCTTGGCAAATGGGGAAAACGGATATTTACAGTATCGATGCTCATAAGTTTATATGGAGCACTTACTGCATATTTAATCGGCGAGGGAGCAACGTTACATTCAATCTTTAAATTTGGAACACCTTTGTTGTATACCTTCTTATTCTTTGGTATAACGTTCGTGATTGCATACAAAGGAGTTAAAGCAACAGGTAAAGCAGAACTTATTTTGATATCTTTTCTATTATTTATTATTGTATTAATTGGAGTTCTTTCTTTCCGCGATATTAATAGTAGTTATTTAACACACATGGACATTACAAAATTCTTTGTTCCCTACGGTGTTATTGTGTTTGCATATCTTGGTTTGCCTGCAATTCCAGAAATGCAAGAAGAACTCGGTCGGGAAAAGAAAAAGTTTAAATTAGCAATCATTCTCGGTTCTATTGCGCCAATTATAATTTATTTGCTGTTTACATTTTTTATCGTCGGTATTGTTGGACTAGAAAATTTTTCAATTCTGGGACCAAATGAACGGATAGCAACAATTGCGTTAAGTATGTTTTCATATCCTGTGTTGGGAATTTTGGCAAATGTTTTAGCAGTATTGGCAATGTTTACTTCGTTCTTAACAATAAGCATTGCATTGATAGAAATGTATCATTTTGATTACCATTTTTCGCGAAACATTTCTTTAGGTTTAGTGTTTTTATTTCCTTTAATTGTCACAGTGTTGAACCTTGCAACGTTCATTACTGTCCTTGGTTTAACGGGAGCCATCGCTGGAGGACTGGAAGCAATACTTGTTATTCTAATGTTTTGGAAAGCGAAGAAATTAGGAAATAGAAAGCCAGAATATTCCATTCCTAAGTTAAAAGCCCTTGGATTCTTCATGGTGCTATTGTTTTTATTTGGTATCCTGTATCAATTTCTATAATTGTTGTTTTCATAACATTTATATGTCAACCCTTTGTCGAGTTCTTGAAAGGGGGTTTGGGAGTTACTACTATAAATAAATGAACTCATAGAAAGGTTTATAAAGTAATTGTTATTATTGAGTAGTATTTGGGGGATTACTATATACTATGAATAAATCTGAAGCTCAAGAATTGTTGATAGGCGCTTTAGTTAGGGCTACGTCTACATTTAGAGGATCAGGTCCACAAAAAGATATTGTACCTGACGAAAATATGGCAAGAACATATCTTGAAATGAAAAGAATCCGTGTAAGTCCTACAAATGGCGACGTTGAAATACATCCTGCAGATGGAACACATAAACCTACTTTCCCGGCTGACGTTGTAGCAGGTTATGCTGTTTATTTAAGTCAAACTCATCAATTAGTAGATCCAGTTGGAAAGCCTCTGCCCGAATTATACACTAATATGAAAAATCTTACCTCCGACCCTACTGATCCAAATAAAGCAAATCCACATGCTTGGCACCACGTGTTTCATGCTGCTATTGGGGACAAAGGAAATCTTGAAGAGTATGTTGCTACACATTTTGGTGTTCGTGAAACAAGATCAGCAAGCCCTATTTCTGAGGAAAAACTAGTTGATTACCTTACACGTTTAGTTGGGGTAGAAAATGGAGAAATCACCTCTCCGATTGATTTACAAGGAGTAGTTAATGCTGTAAATAGGGCTCAAGAAGGTAGAAATGTTGTAACATCGGAACAAGTCGGTCATGCACTTGCTACAATGTACACTAATGTTTCTTATAAAGATGGTCAGTTGCATGTTGATCGGACTTCATCTCATTTTGCTCATTCAAGTGGTGTTCAACCACAACCACAATTTACGATAGAAAAACCTACGGTGCTGTTTCCTTCACTTTTAAGCAATTTGCCAGCAGAACTGCCTTCTTCTCATAGAAAGTCTCGCCGCCCTGGTGATAGAACACTTCTTGGTCGTCCTGATGTAAAATCTGTTACTAAACCTGAACCTGTACCATTACCAGAATCTGAGGTATCTTCTACTCTATCTCAATTACAACCTCCAAAACTTAAACAACCATATGTTCCACCTGCTGTTCAAAATTCTAAACCTAAAAGTATTACACTCAGCGACGCAATTGCTGCAGATGATGTTGTACCAACATTAGATCGTTTACTTTCTGCACGAGGTGTGAAAAGTAGTGGTGGTATTATTCGTGATAGAATTATTGTTTTAGAGGATTTAGCTAAAAGTTTGATAAGTACTGCTTATAGAGTTGGCAAAACATCGTCTGGTGAAAGATATGTTATAGAAAAAGAAGATTTTTCTCTTGTTAGAAGAGAAGAATTTCTTGCAAGAGCTAAAGCTTATCTTCAAGAGAAAGGTCATTCTCTCAGAGAGGAAGACGGTACTTATGTGCCAGAATTAGAATCTCGTCTTAACGAGGCCGAGAGTAATGCAAGAAGACTTGAAAACGATGCAAGGGCCGCAAGAAGTGATTATGCTTCTAGTGTTAAGGACTTAGGATCAACTAAAGATGTCCTTCAAAGAACTATAACAGAACTCAAAGAAGCTCAGACACAACTCGCATCATTATCTGTTCCCGCTGAACCAGTACCATTACCAGAAACAGTAAGTGCATTAGCCGCACAACAACTGTTTGACGATGCCGGTATTCAATGGCCACTTGCACTAGGGTGCCTTACACAAAGCGGAATTGTTCTTCATGAAGGACATTTATATCATAGTGACCAAAAACGATCTTCTGAAGGCGTTGTTTATTTTGATCTTGGAAGAGTTCATGAAGATGATTTGAACGCTATTATTGGTACTGTTGTACAAAATGGTCAGACGAAAGTAATCCCTGTTTTTCAAGAACTTGCATCTCCTTTAGATTTAGTCAAAAAAGCATTTGATGAAAGAGATGCACAAAAAAAATATGATGAAGCAGTAGCAAAATATGAAACACAGGTTGTAGGATTGCAAGAAGCTCTTTCTGGAAAAGAAACGACAATTAGAAAACTTTATGCAGAACGAAAGACAATTCAACCACAAGCAGCAAGAGTTCCTGATTTAGAAAAGCAAGTAATTGATCTTACTCAAGTTGCAGAGAAACAACGCGATATCATGAAGAAGCAAAAAACCAAAATCCGACAAACTCAGGGTGGTAAAGCTCTTCTTTATGCGGTTGGAGGGGTGGCTGTTGCAGCAATTTTTACAGTCATTGGCGGTCGAATGATTGACGATTACAAACAAGGACAGCTAAACGCCTCAGTTGTAGGTGAATCAGCAGCATTAATACAACATTACGAAAGTGATAGACGAGATTCTGCAGAAAGAATTCTAAAATTAGAAAATAGAAATGGAACACTTGAAAAAAGTCTTCGAGAAACTACAAAAGGTCTTGCTGAATACACACAAGGTGTTGAAGAAGCAGGAGTAATTGTCAATGGACTAAAAGCTGATATTTTAGAAAAAGATAGAAACTTACGAAAACTACGTACTCAATTAGCAACGTTTGAAGGAACTGATGCTGCTCGTGCAAAACTTGTACTAAAAGTCGAAAAGTTGGAAGCTGCTTTAGAAAAACAGAAAACATTGTATGTTGAACAAGGAACTCAGTTAGAAACTACTCAAAATCTTCATAAAGCATGTATTGGTGATTATGATACGTTAAGAATAGAGAGAGAAAGTCTTGCTACGCGAGTTACTGGTTTAGGAAAAACTCTTGGTCAAAAAGATGATGAACTTGCAGACCAGAGAGCATTATTAGATTCAACAATCCGGGATTGGACACAAAAATATCAATTATTAGAGGGTGGCGTGAAAGCGCTTGAACAAAGATTAGCTGAAGAAGCTGCCGCAAAGAGGGAACTTCGTCTTCAAGCTGACGAGGAATTACGAAAAGTGCAAGAACAAACTGCTGCTGATCGAGCAGAATTGCAAAGACTTCGTGCATACGAAGCAGAAACCCAAGCAAAACGAAGAATTGGTCAAAGAGGCGGTGTGTTACCATTACATTTACAAAGAAAAACTGGAGGCAAATAGAAAATGAAATCACTTTATAACATACTTAGAAGAGTACCATTACGTGCTGCCGAAGTAGTGTCAGCAACCGCATTAGGATTAGTTTTGGCGGCGGCAACGCCAGCGTATGCAGACGATGTCCGTGATGCAGGATCTCATGCTGATGTACCAGCAGATGTTGTTGACGAGACTTTAGATGCAACCGTTGACTTACCTTTAGAAGTTCCACTTGAAGAACCAGAACAAGTAGAAGCAGTAAAATCAGCGCCTACTAGACCTGCAACTGCTGTACCTGATCCTTGTGACGCTCGTTGTAAAGCAATTTATAGGACTCTTGAACTTGCTGACATTCCATGGGAAGTTGGCGATGCTGTTCCGATTGAAGGACATCCAGGGGTATATGGTTTAATTATGCCTAATGATAAATGTCCCGATTCAATGGTTGGTACACGATGGTTAGATGTCGGAGTTTCAATACGTTCTGAGGATGGAACTGAATACATCCCTTTAACTCCACGGGAATGTAAACCAAGACCTAAACCTTCACAATTCCCTGGATGGAGACCTGTTCATGCACTTGACTTTGAAAAATATCTTAAAATAAATAAAATGTCTATGGATGATGTTGATAAAAGAGATTATCACAGACAACGTGGAGACATACTTCTTTTATCACCAGAACTTGCAGAGAAGTACAGAAATGATTCTGGCATTGAAGGTCTTTTTACAAGTCTTCAAGGATTAATGGGCCGTGTTGGTGCTCTTGAAGGCCAGTATGTTGTTATTGGTGGTCTTGTTACAAGAGTTACTGCTTTAGAAGCGTCTGATAAAAGACAAGACGCTAGACTTGAAGATCTTACAACAAGGACTGACGAAGTAGCACGTCAAGCGGGTAAATTACTTGGTGGCAGAATTCGAGTTTATGGAGAAGTTCGTGCAGGAGCAACTGGAGATCGTGATCTTTTACTTTCTGGAAGTGTTACTGGAGAAGCACGGTTCCTGGATGATCACGTTCGTGCAGGTGCAGATGTTAGTGCAGGAGCACTTGATGTAAGGACATCAGAAGATTCGTACACGAGAACCACTCATGAAGGAGATGCTGTTGTTGTTGACGATTACAAAAAAGAAACATTATTGTTTAGGGCTGAGGCATGGCTGAAAGGATGTTATGCTGGTGTTTGCGCAAAGGTTGGTGGAGGATATGGCACAGTTCATACGAAACAAGCTCGTACAGATACTGTTCCTGGCGTACCACCAAAAAAACATTGGACAGGTGGCATTGAACATGAAGGTTTTGGTCGGGCAGAAGTTTCTTTTGAGGGAAAAGAATATGACGTTCCAGTAGAAGTTTCTGTTGGAGCTGAACATTCAGACGTTTTAGGAACGAGTGGAGTTGTTTCTGGTGCTGTAAAGGTATCAGATAGACTTACAATTACAACAGAACATAAAATTGGTAATGGGACATATACTGGAACTGTGGGGGTTCGTTTTTAAAATGAAATTAACAACATTATTATATGGATTATTTGTACTAGCATTACTATTGCCTTTTGCAAGTGCAACTGATGCCAGTGTTATAACATACTGGTTAGATAACGGTCAGAATGCAGGAGCAGGACCAAGAACAACCTATACTGGCGAAACTGTTAATTTCAAAGTTTATGCAGATCCCTGTTACGATTATGATGATTGTCAAGAGATGGACTTAAAGGGAGTTATCCTTGACGCTAACAATAATATAGTTGAAGAACTCTTTGATTATAATAACTTACGGGAAGTATTTGGCGACGATGAAACATCAGTATTTTCGTTTACCCCACAAACTGAAGGTACATATTACATTGTTGTTGATACAAACGGTGCACAAAATAATGTCTGTGAAAATGTCAATAGTTGTTCTGTTCTTAGATTGAATGTCGAAAATGAACCACAACCTCCAGAAGAGATTGTGTGGGGTTGTACTGATGAAACAGCATTAAATTATGATTCTGAAGCAAACAGAGATAATGGCTCGTGTAATCATAATCCAACTTTAATTGTCGGCCGACCACCAGTATATGAAGAATCTAACAACGTATTTTATTATACAGGAAGTATTGGTCGTGAATTTTATGTTTTCCTTCGTGGCATTGATCAAGATGGTGATGAACTTACGTTTACCAAAGATGGTGCTGTCAATGGTGAAGGGAGCTCTCCCCAAAGATTTACTATAGAAAACCATCCTACTACTAACACAGCGCATTTTCGATGGGTGCCATCCGAAACAGGAACATTTGCAGTAAACCTTATTGCGCGTGACGGTCGTGGTGGTAGAGATTCCCAAATTGTCGTTTTCACCATTGGAAATCATGCTCCTACATTAGACGTTACACCACAACCAGACGAAGAAACGTCAACAATGTGGAAATATAATGTATACACAAATGAACCGATCAATCTTGCAATAACTGCACAGGATTCTGATAATGATGAACTTGCTATTTCATTTGGATGGATGGCGAATGAATACCTAAGCCCTGATGTTGATTTTTCGTATGGAGATGCTACTGCTGGAGTTCAATGGACGCCAGAAGAATCAGGAGAATATGGATTTAAAGTTCGCGTCACTGACCATAAAGTATTTACAGAGAAAGCAATTGTCTTTAACGTTGTTGATCCTGTATTACGATTATTCCCTGTAGGTGATTATTCGTTGAATGAAGAATCAAACGTCATATCATTCCCACTTGCTGTCGCCCAATATAATCCGTTTCATGATGATGTAACGTACGATGTTCGAGTAAAACGGGAAGCATGTACTGGACGTTTTTGTATACCTGAATCTATACTTCAACATTTCTTGCCTGAAGAAGCAGGATTTGATAGGGAAACGGGAACATTCACATTTACACCAACATATGATACTGTTAAACATCCAAATACAGATGTAACATATATGTTTAGGTTCCGTGCATATGACGGATTTCAATATTCAGAATGGGTTCGTTCAACAATTACTGTTGATGATGTTAACAGAGAACCAGTAGTTACATTACTTTATCCTGAATATCTTACTGTAAATCAAGAAGGACGTTTCGGCGCATTTATTGTTCGAAATGATCCTGATAACGATGATCTTACTTTTGTATGGAACTTTGATGAAATGACAAATGTTCAAGGTCAATTTGTTGATTATGTATTTGATAGTGTTGGTGTTCACGACGGAACTCTTACGATTGATGACGGTTTCGGGGATGTACTCGAATTTCCATTTACTGTTGATGTACGTGAAGAAGAACCAGTAATTATTGTTCCTGTTAATCATGCACCTACAATTAAAGGAATTACTGATAAAGAAGTTGATGAAGACGAAACACTTCAATTTACTATCGATGCAACTGATGAAGACCGTAGAGATACGTTAACGTATGAAATGCGGTTAGTTGAACCTCGTAACGAATTCTTTCCTTCTACTGGATCTTTTGATTCAGCAACAGGAGATTTTGAATTTACGCCTAACTTCAGTTTTGTCGCACACCCAAACATGGAACGATTTTTTGTTCTTGAATTTAGAGCAGTTGATAATCATCAGGATGCGTCTGCATGGGACAGAGTAACTATTACTGTTCATGATGTTAATAGAAATCCAGAAATTACAGAGTTTACTGTTCCAACACAGGTTGTTGTGGGACAAGAGTTTAGTGTCTCTGGCAATGCGGTTGATGCTGATAATGACGATTTAACATTAGAATGGATATTTGAGAATGATGCAACAACACGAGTAAATGGTCCGGAAGCGACATATACATTTAGTCATGTAGGACAATTTAGTGTTGGATTTTATGTTCATGACAAGTTTGGTGGTTCAGACTTTAGGATAGCAATTCTTACAGTGGAAGAAGTGCCAGTTTGTACACCTGCTAGTGTTGCTCATGGTGACGTAAGTGCATATCCGGCATGTATAATTACCTGCGATGAAAGATATACTCTTGACAATAATAAAGCTTGTGTAGAGGATATCGTGCCTGTTGAAAATCATGCACCTATTATTGAATCAATGGAACCAATTCATGTACTTGAAGGAGAATCGCGTTCTTTCCAGATTCCTGCATCTGATATTGATGGTGATGAATTACGGTACTTTATGACCGAAGTTAGTTCAAACGATGCGTTAAATATGGGATTCCTTCTTGACGATGTTACGGGAGAAATTCAATTACAACCTACGTTTGAGTATGTTGCACATCCTGCCCGGGAACGGGTAGTTACGTTTAGTTTCCGTGCTCGTGATAGGTTTGTATATTCAGAATGGGTCGAGCTTGACGTTATTGTAGATGATGTTAACAGAAACCCAGTTATTGATGATATTACCTCTCCTGGACTACTTATGGTTGATGAAGAAGGACATTTTAGTGCAACTGCTCACGACCCAGATGGAGACGAATTAGATTACATGTGGCAGTTTGAAACTGGTGGAAATCTATACCGTTCACAGAATGTTGACTTTGTGTACAATGCGCCGGGTCATTACGGATTTAGTGTATTGGTTACTGATGATTACCAAGGAAGTACACAAGGAGAAGGAAGTGTTCTTGTCGTAGAAGACGTTTCTGAAGTCTGTACACCTGCTAGTGTTGCTCATGGTGACGTAAGTGCATATCCAGCATGTACAATAACGTGTGATACTAATTATCATGTGGAAAGCAACGCCTGTGTCGCAGACCCTGAACCTGAATTTTG
>PCYB01000025.1:18339-27599 GCA_002762845.1 Candidatus Woesearchaeota archaeon CG10_big_fil_rev_8_21_14_0_10_36_11 | reverse complement strand
TCCTTTCTATCATTTGCAGTAACCTCTTATTTTTTACTGCACAGGAATAAAAGTGTCAACCTAATTCAGGATAGTATACAATAAAACATTACAATACCTTTTTAAATCATACATCTACAAAGTATGTATGGACTATACTCACATCATTCTTCGTTATGGAGAACTCTTTCTGAAAGGGAAGAATCAAACGTTCTTCGAGAAAAAATTGGTTGATAACGTCAAGAAAATGTGTGCCATCAAAGATATTAAAAAACTAAGGGGGCGGTCAATATTCCCCTATTTTGAAGATCATACACAATTAAAGAGAATATTTGGTATTGTGTCGTATTCTCTTACGATACGAGTAAACAAAGATGTTACAAAAATACAAGAAATCGCGGCCCAATTAGTTACCAAAGGAACATTTCGTGTTGAAACCAAACGATCTGATAAAACGTTCAAAACACAATCTCCAAAACTCAACATTGATGTGGGGAAATACATTGAAGCGCATACAAACGCAACATTCAATCTTACAAAACCTACAAATGTACTCCATATAGAAATTAATCAGGATGGCGCATTTATTTTCACAGAAATCGTTTCATGTTTTGGCGGCCTTCCTGTAGGGACAGGAGGTACTGTGGTAACATTAATTGACAATAAAGCAAGTGTTCTTGCAACAATATTTATGATGAAGCGCGGTTTGTCAATATTTCCCGTTGCATTAAAAAAACAAGACATTAATTTATTACAACAATTTAGTCCAATACCATTAACACTAAAAATTATAAAAAATCAGGAAGAAATTGATTCATTTGCTCATCAGAAAAAAATTGGTGTTATGGTTGTTGGAGAAACGTTTGATGATTTTAAAAAACATAAAACTGATTTACTTATCTTGAGGCCATTAGTTACATATCCAAAAAAAGATATCCAGCAATTACTTACACATTTTTCAAACTTTTAAGAATTGTACATGCATTACATACATCTTTATTTGCAGGTTCACCACATTCTGCACACAATTTAATTTCCCCCCGCCTTTTTCCTTTCACTAAATTTTCTTGTGCTAAAGGAAGGAGTTCCAAATACGATTTAATTATTCCTTGTTTTGTTCCAGGGAATTTAGTTTCAAACTCGTTCAACATTTTTTTAACATGGGATCGATACCCTTCTTCCGCATAAATACAATCACAATAATCTACTTTCCATCTCTTTAATTGTGTGTACATCTCCACTTCTTCATTTGTACAGAAAAAAAGCGGTTTAATGCGCTGAACAAACTGTGGATGACTTTGTACTCCACTAATAGGTCCTAAATTAGCAGTAAGGGTTGTATTTGCTTTAAAGATGTTCATGAGTGTTGATTGTGCTTCATCATCTAAATTGTGGCCTGTGATAAGTTTTGTCGCTCCACGTTTTCGTGCGTGTTTGTTAAGAAGGTAACGTCGCCATATGCCACATACTGTACACGGCTTTTTTCCTAACTTTCTTAATTGTGGCGCAGACGCGTCAATAGTCACGTTAAAATTATCTTTTACGTTCACAATTTCTAACGGAATGTTTTCTTCTTGACAAAATGTTTCTAAATTTCGTAAGGAATCGTCTCGATGCAATGCAATTCCTTCATCTATAAGTAATGCAAAAAATTTTTTTCCTGGCAATTTATACTTCTCAAAATACTTTTTTGTTAAATAAAGGGCCGCCGTAGAATCTTTTCCACCAGATGCAGCAACACATATTATGTCATCTCTCTGTATCAGTCGATATTTATTAATTGTTTTGAATACTTTATCTTCAAAGTATCGAATAAAATGCACTTTACATAAAGAGCCGTGTTGTAAATGTATAACGGACTTTTTTGTACAAATAATACACCCAACAGAATTGATTGTAGATTTATTCACATTAATTGACTTTTCTGTACATCCCATTGTTTCCTCCCCGTCTCCAAATAAGGCAGGTTGTTTATACCCAATTTATACTTGTTTTTATATAAATATTCCTGTTTGGTGGTAAATTATTTAAATACCCATTGTTTTGTTTTAGGTAATGATAAATATTGTTTTAGCCAAGAAAAATAATAAACTCGAAACACTCAACAAAGAACTAGGTTTTACCAAAACTACATTTCTTGACAATATTATGCTGATTAATGCAAAAACAAAAAAAGAGTTATTAAAAAACAGTAAAGAGACGAGAGGAAAACTGGCTGTGTACAAACCGGAAACGGAAGATATGTTAAGGTTCGCATTAGAGAAAACTCCCATTAATGTTGTGTATGGTTTGGAACAGATTCATCCGAAAGATAGTGTCCATTTTGTCCGCGGCGGTCTTGATCAGATATTGTGTAAGATTGCAGCTACAAATGGTAAAACGATTGCATTTTCATTTTCAGACATTTTGAATTCTTCAGAAAAAGGGAACTTGCTAGCACGAATGATGTTTAACATTGCGTTGTGCCGTAAATACAATGTAAAAATGTTTTTTGGAACGTTTGCGAAAGACGAATATGAGTTACGATCTGCAAGCGATTTATTTTCATTCTGGAAAGTATTGGGCGGAACAAACAAAAACTGTTTTATAATGTAGTCGGTATATTTATAAATACTAACGAATTGTTTTTTAATAAATATAATGGTACAGAAAAGAGGGTTAGTTGTTGTAATGTTAGTTCTATTTGTAGTACTATTAAGCTTTAACGGAATTGGTGCTCAATCAGAGATAACCCTTTCTAACGATGAAGTTCTTCATGAAAACGCGTTAATTGTATTTGGTACGGAAGATACATGTCGAAGTGAAAGTGTTCTTCAAACAATCCAATACGATTATTTGTTTGGAACTCCACGCGTTTTAGAAGATGTTTCCGAAGTGCATCATTCTTCTTCACAACAAGAAAGTTCTGATCAAATAATTGTTGGATTAGGTGATTGGTACGGACCAAAAGAAAGCGAATGTACCTGGACGAAAGATTTACGCGACGATGGATGTTACGTTTTCGCAGACAAAACTGATCATGGTGATTCTGATCAATGCGCCGGCGTTGCTGTTACACCGGGACATATTATTTCACAAACACCAAACACTTTGGGAGACGACGATTTTATTTCAATTGATGATTCAGGAAGTAAGTATATGTACTCGGGAGGCTCTTCTACAGGAAGTGATAATTCTGTGGAGAGTGCCATTTTTAATTGTGATTTATTCTATACTCGACATTCAAATTCATACATCTGTGCAGACAAAGATTTTTCATATGTTGATGATGATGGCACGCCAGTAACAGCACCAAAGAAAGTATGGTTAAAATGTTCAGCTGCACATGTAGGAAAGTATATCCAAATTGATTCCATGAAAGATGAACTCGGAGAATATATAACAAGCTACGAGCCCGGGGTAAAAACGTACCAATGTCAAATGCGAGCAACGAACGAATATAAATGGATAAATATTGGCGATCAAACATGCGATTCTGTTGATTGTGATGTTGTTGAAGATGTATGTACAAATAGCGGTGCTGTTTGGAATAACGATCTTACAGGAAATAAATGTTGTGGCAATAATGTACGGGATCATGGAAGTAAATCCCTTGATGGCGACGGAACTGAATATCTTTGTGTTGATACAAAAAAAGTTGGACCAGATATCGTTGATAATACTGAGATTGAAGATGGAATCGAATGTAATGGAGACTGGTGTTTGATTAATGCAAAAGGTGAACAAGATTTTAACATCTTTACTCTTAGGACAGAACAGAGTACGTACGATATAATTTCTAACGGTAAAGAATGGGTTCAGTGTAGTGTTGAAACCGGTTTACAAGGATCTGCTGAATCTGAAGTAAACAGGTTTCGTTGTTCGCAACAAGGAAAATATTGGAGTTGGGCAGAATGTACAAACGAAGAAGGAATAAACACTAAATCAATAAAAAGCGAGTCAATAAAGGTTCGTAGTGCCGGCGAAGGCTTTTACACATTATTTCCAGAAGAAAGCGACAACCCAATTTCTTTACTAAAAATTAATGCTCAGAATCAAATGTACACACAATATTATGGTGACAATTACTTGTTTGATTTTAACGGATACGACTTTTTAGAGTTTATGATACAGTTTGACAATCCAAACGACTTATTTTTTCCAACGGACATCCTTGTTAATTTTTATGGGGCTATTGATGGATATGTTTTTGGTCCGTATAGTGCGTTAAGTACAGTAACAAACAACCCAACATTAAATGAGGATAAATGGTTTCATGTAAAGATTCCTTTAGAAAGTCTTACTCCTATTGAACATATTGATATTTATAGCTTACAAACAATTAACACGTTTCACATAAAAAATATATATTTAAGTAAGAAAGATTCTCTTGACTCAGAAAAAGCAGTATCTTTACTTTGTTCTGGAAGTGTTGACGATCCTTTCCACAACCTTTGGTTGGAAGAAATAGATTCTGACATTCCTGGCACAAAAATTACTGGGGAATTAATTTGCAATAGTCTTTATGGGGGAAGTGAAGATAACACTGAAGAGAGTCTTCTTAAAGGTCCTGCATGGTTTGATGATGAAAACATTCCTCCTGATAAACGCTGTTGTGGCGACGACAACAGTGAATACTATGCAAGTAAAGAAAGCGAATATGGATGTTGGAACTCTGAAATCGTGCAATCAAATGAGCCGATCATGAACATAGAATTTAGTGGTACAAGTACAGTGCCACACTTTAACGTTGAAACGAATCCTTTTTCTTTTATTGCGGTTGTTAATTTACGTACTGATTATGACTATTGTTGGGATGACATAGCGGGATCTGATTGGAGTTATCTTCGTGCGAATTGTGATTTTTACACCAAAGACGATACACTTGGAGTTCCAATTGATTTAACATCGTCCGACGATTTTCGTGTAAGTATTACGGGACTAATTGAAGATTTCATGCTCAATTTGCCCAGAGATATTTCATGCTTGAATAAACAAGGTTTAGATACATACTTTCCGCGGATTGATACTATTTGCAATTATTCCAATTGGTTATTAGAACAAGGGTTTATTTCAGAACCGCTTATTAACCCCGATGCATATCTTGGAGAAGTAGTTGAAATGGGGACAACGATAACTTTGCAAGATATTGTTCTTACAGTTGAACCAAACAACGTGGTTAATCGACTAAGTTCTTCCGAAAATTTAAACTCGTTCGGGTTATATGACAGCGAATCACAAGAATTAGTTGGTTTTTCAATGGATTTTTCTACCGATAATGAATTGCGTTCCAAAAAAGATTTTATTCAGATACAAGCACAGAAAAGTGATGTGTTTACCATCACTCCTGGAGAATCTCAAAACACGCCTTTTAGTAAAACCTACACATGCAAAAGTTCAGAATGTGTCTATCCCATACCTGGTTCACCACCATACAGTATAACTAATCCTTTCCCGTATCTTTACGATTTATATTTTGTGTACCTTGATGAGGATATAGGTGTTCCAAGAGAAGTTTTGATTACGAAAGAGGATCCGGTATTTGATTCTCCAGGAAACATAATTGCAAAGAAAGTTCCTCAACAGGTTTTGTATGGATATGATGGAACGACACACCAAAATAAATTTTATGGCTGTGCTGACCATTTATTTACAAATCCGATTGATATTCAATATTTTGACACTGTTGACCATTGTGCCGTTGAATCAGGATTTTATTGTTCACCGAGTGTGTACGACTCAGAGGCTGGAACTGTAACTGTGAACGAATGGATTAAAGATTCATTAGTGTATGGGGGCTATGCCGACGTAATTCTTAATGAAGACGATACAGTTGAAGATGTGTATCTCTCTCTTAAAGAATTAGAAAATGATGGTGGTGAAACAGGATATCTTCCCGAAGATTTCCAAACAGTTACAGAAGATGAAGAAGGAAATATTTTATCTACAGAAACTACACCAGTAACAGTGGCATTACCAGCTCGAAACATCATTCCAAATGCAGGATTTGAAACAAACGACGGACAGGTGATATCATATTGGGACGTATTTTACGCTTATTATGGTGGCAAAAAAAAGATACTCCAAAATAACGTTTTCAACTTACCAAATGCGGGAATAAATTCAGACGACCCACACAAATATTTATTTAGTCCTACGTTTGAAACACTCCGTTCAGAAAAAATTCCAGTTCCACAAAATACACAATTATACTTTACATACGATGGAATTAATGTTAAAGCACGATATATATTAATAAAGAGTGATAGTACCTATAAAGAATTGGAAAACGTTCCAAGCGGTACAAACATCAACACAGAAAACGCACAATTTATTGTTATTGAATTTGTTGGCGCTGGTGTTGGTTTTGTTGAAAAGCCAATGCTGCAAATTATTGATGGAGAATTAGGGTCAGTAGAGTATTATGATGTTGACGTTGGAAAAAAAGACGAATTGTTTCCGACAGATTTTAGGTCCGGCGTTGCATGCTGTCCACAGAACTTCTGCTGGAATGGATATGCATGTGTTGAACCGATGAACGACAACCCGTACTTGGTAGAACTTCTTCCCGATAATAGGACGTACAGGTGCATTGATGGTTCATGGAAAACCGCAAAAGTAAAGACTGACTGGTATGAAAGTAATTGGGGCTTCTGTCCAGAAGATAATGGTTGTTTTGTGTATACCGCTGACGTTGACGAAGAATACGGCCAATCAACCGACGATTTTTATACAACCGGAGCAATACCCCAATGTATTGGTGATACAGAGTACGTCTTTGACCATTATTGCGAAGAAGGGGACTGGACTACGAGAACAAAACGTATTGCGTCGGAGTTTTTAAAATTTGTTGAAGCAAAAGACAAGTATACAATCTTGTGCGGTCCGTACGACGAAACACTTCTTCAATATAATCCACAAGTGTTCCTTGGAGAAAATGCCATCGGGCAAAGTTCAGAAGGAAACATATTTGGTGGTTCAGAAGTACCAAGTTCAACATGTTTTGAAGGAATAAATAAACCAAATTTACTTTCTCCTCAGGAAAACACATGTGTTAACAACATTTGTGTAGTACGGTACAATGATGGCGATACTGATAAAGTCGTGTTTGCTACGTCACTCAATTCATTTGAAAAGTCAGCTCCATTCCTTTTAGCATTGGGTATTGAACCTGAACAACTTCGAACATCGTGTTCAGGAAGCGGAACTTTCAATCGTTGTACCTTTGAAACAGATGTAGATGTATGGTATTCAAAAGAACTTAACGCAATAGTATATGGAAAAGAATCGTTTAATCTTGTTCCATCAACATGGAACAAAATTGTTAACTTTTTCACCGGCCTTTTTACAAACAACGAATTTAAAAGTTTACCCGGATTTATTGACGAAGCACAGAATTTCAATCACATTTATGCACTGAAAAGTGATGCTCTTGAAATAAAAGCAGTGCAGGAAACAATCGGTTCACAGCAACGAATGGTCGCAGAATATACTGGATTTAACTCACCTGTCTGTGATTACATTGAACATCTTGAAAAACCTTCTGGAACACAGTCTTCATTGTTACATCCAGAAAAATGGACGTGCGAAAAAGAAGCTGATGGCACACAACGATTTGAAGCGGTTATTCAAAGTTCAGGAACGGGCGTGTTTGATTTCTTCTGGCCACAGTTAACTGCAAGGTTACGTGTTGAATAGATTTTTCCACTAACTTTTATAAGCACTAACTATTTTATTGTAGACAGTATGGGGAAAAAAAGAGGTTTTGCTAATAGTAGTGCTCAAATCACATTATTTATGATTCTTGGTATTGTATTGTTATTCATTACCATTTTTTTCATTATGTTAACGACATCGTTACAGAAAGATCAACTTAAAGAAGAACAAGAAAAAGTCTTTACTGCAGCGTTCTATAAAGAAGGATTACGACTATTCGTTGAAGATGCACTTAAAGACGAACTGTCTGCAGGTTTGTTATTAATGGGAAAGCAGGGTCGAATATGGAAAGAACAAGGGGGCGTTCTTGAGTGTGTTTCTGATGTGAATTGCATAACGCTTCCTGATGAAGATCCTGCACTCGGGGGAAGGGTTTTTATTGGAATTCAAGAACCAGAAACAACACAATATCCCGAATCTTATCCTTGTGTTACTAACAAAGAAGATTTTCCTGCGTTTTGTACGTATTCGTATCCAAACACTGCACAGTTTGGTTCACGGCGGTACGCACTAACAAAACGAACCGTTGAAAATGATCTTGAATCGTTTTTAGTATCTGAAGTTAAGTCAGAAGTAGAATCGTTTATTCACGATAAAGTTTCACGCGATGCAGCTATTACAAGTGGTGACATTGTTATTAATGTTGAACTTTTGAATGGGGGCATTGCCGTGTCAGTTGAATATCCGTTATATGTAACGTCCGGAACAAGCGACTTTTTTACATTATCAGAATTTGATTTTTTTTATGATACTGACTTTACTAAGTTTGTCACGAAAGCGATTTTAAACCCGTTACGATGGGATTGGTCATCAGTAGATTTTGAATATACACCAGACACCTTAAATGCAAATAGCTTCACATACCGTTCAGAAAACGGTGAAAGTGAAATAGCATTGTCACTGTTTCCAGAGTTAGATATTCAGATGGAAACATATACATTAGACGATGGGACCGATATCTTTACATTTACCTATCCCTTAGAAGGGATTATCCAAACAGACCCCGGCGAAACTATTCCTGAAGAAAATTATCTGTTTCGTATTGCACGAGAAAACAGGCCGCCAGCACTTGATTATATTAATAGATGTCCAGGAACTGATGTTCATGGTAACCCCTACGATTATTTAGTTATTGAAAATGATGCTAGTTTAGGCGATGTGAAAATTAAAATGGAAGCAAATGATCCAGATGAAGACATATTAAATATATTTGAAATTGGTGGAGAAGGAATTCTTGTGGAAGATTCATTTACATTATCGTTAGATGAATTACGTCTCGCGCAAACATTAAATCCAATAACAGATAACATTTTTGAAACAATTGCACTCGTTTCTGACGGATTAGCACAAGATTCGCAAACAGTGCGAATAAAAGTTGGCGGCCCCGAAGAGTCTATTTGTTGCGCAGCCGATCCAAACGATAATACAAAAGGAAATGCAGTAAACCCTAACGAGATATGTTTTGTGAGTAAGGATCCCGTGCAAGGGTGTTTTTCTAATACTCCAGAAATTCCTCCTGGGTATTTATTACAAAATAAACAGTTTACTATTCAATGTGGAACCGGAGGGTCTTGTAATGGAGTTGA
>PCYB01000025.1:0-18136 GCA_002762845.1 Candidatus Woesearchaeota archaeon CG10_big_fil_rev_8_21_14_0_10_36_11 | reverse complement strand
ATAATCAAGACTATCCTGCCTCTACAATTCGTTCCCTTTTTAAATGTGGTTGTGAACGTGCATCAGGATTACCTTGTCTTAATTTACAAACAATGGTTCCTGGGACATGTATTGCCGAAAACACGTGCGAATAACATTACTTCGTTTTCAAAAATTTTTATAAACTAGAGAATTATCATAATCATATGGACGCCGTATTGGTTGTAATAATCGCAATAAGTCTTTTTCTTTTAATAGTATATTACGTCTCGCGCAAATTTAAACAAAAGACGTTAGCTGACAATGAATGGCAACCATTTCCTGAACGGCAGACTGAACCAGTCAACGAACAAGAACCAATTCAAGAGCAAGAACATATTTTCATTCCTACACAAAAAAAATCGTTGTTTTTGTTCATTCCAATTATTTCTCCCTATTTGCAACGATTAAAATCAAAACGGCATCATAAAGTGCGACATCAACACCATGAAGAATTTTTTGCTGAACATGGTTTGGCAGTTCCAAAACCTAAAAATGATATTGAAAAGTTACAACATGTCATCCATACACACTTTAATCCGTCAAAACATGATACGAACGAACCTTTCACAACACTTCGGCACAATGTGCGAACAACACAGCACCGTAAACAACAAAAACAAGAATCCAGTCATAAAGACACTATTGCCGAATTGCACAAAATAATTCATCAAAAATGAGTATTTTATAGGCATACAAACAATATTCTTCTCTGACAACATTTATAAACGATAACTGTTTCCTTTCTACGAGAGAAATGATAGGAAAAAAAAGGGGTTTGTTTGTCGTAGTTTTAGGTATATTCTTACTTAGTTTTCTCTTCGTTTCATCCGCAGAATCTGATGGGTGTTACGTGTACCCTGAAAGCGGTTTGTATTGTACAACCGTTTCACAATCTGTTGCAGAAACTGATTGTGTTGGGTATGATGATTGTTCTTTAAGCAATCATTTCATACCATTGCAAGATTGTTCCAGTGTTGACATCTGCAGATTAGTTGTGTGCGACATTGATTGTGATGAAAAAACGTTAGTCGAATGCCAGCAACAAGGACTTGATGATACGGGCATTCCCGGTATTGAAGTGCCCATTGAACAATACGATTCGTATTGTACGCCTGGTTGTTGTACATTAATTCCTTCAACTGGCGAAAATCAATGCCAATATCCATTATTCAAGAGAGAATGTGACGATCTTGCAACAAAACGTGGATTTGGAAAAAGATATTCTGCTCTTCCCGAAACAACATATTCTTCCTGTCAGGCACGTTGTAATATAGAAATTGTTGGTTCAATACTTACTATAACTGTTCTGACCGAAAATAACGAACCGATTCCAAATGCGGTTGTCAAGTTACTTGGTACAGATCCAGTAATAACAGCAACGGGCAATAATGGTGGTACATATACATTCACAGATCTTCAACCGTCAACGTACGTTGTTAAAGTTGAATCAAGTGGATATCGAAGTGCTGTTGCGTCAATTCCCGTAGAAGGAAACGAAGTAGCACACCAATTTACATTAACATCGCTCGTTGGTGCGAGAAGCATTTCTGGAAAAGTAAGTGCGGGGAGCGAAACCGGATTGCCACTTGAAAATGCCATCGTTTCCATACGAGATGTTACAGAAACAATAACTTCTCCATCAGGAACATATTCACTTTCAAACATCCCTTCGGGAATTTATACTATAACCGCAAGCAAAATGGGATTTTCAACACAGTCAAAACAAGTTCCACTTCCTGAAGAAACTGACGTAATAAATCTAAATTTTGTCTTACAGGAACAAGTTGCACAAGGCGCAAAAATCACAGTTCTTCGTGACGGGCAACCACAACCGGGCGCATCTGTATACATTAATGGTACTTTTCGCGGCGTGACACAACATCCAGATGGCGTTACTAACATTATTCCACTTACTCCACGGGAGGGTGGCGAAGATTATAATGTATTTGCAACATTTCAAAACTATAATTCAAACACAGTTGTTTTTACAATAATTCCTGGCGAAACAAAAGAGGTTAGTGTTGAACTTCAGCTTCCCCTTACAGAATGCAATTGTGATGCGACAGAAAACATGAAACCTGTCGAAGGCTTTCTTGTTCAACCAGTTCTTGGAAAAAGACAATTTAGATTATCCTGGAACAAGCCATGTGCAGAAGTCACCAGTTATAAAATTGTCAGAACAGAAATTGGTGGAGAAGGAATAGAAGAAGAAAATACAATAACTTACACCCCTTCCGGTGCCGTTACAGAATATGTTGATGTTTATGTCGAATGGGGAAAAACGTACGCATATAGTATTACTGCACACTATGTGGGGGGTCCAGCTGCTCAATGTAATTCTGTTACTGTTAATTTTGGTTCGATAGAAATGGGCGACGCGGTATGTGAATCACGGTACACAGAAAATGCTGGCTGGGACAATTTCTGTCAATCTTCCGATAGGACACAGATATTCACATGCAATACTCAAAATAAATTCGAACCGGTTGGTACTTGTGAAAGTTCCGAAACTACCTTATTTTGCACACAAATTTCGCAACATAGTGCAACGTGTAGTGGGAACAGTATGTGTAGCCTTTCCAACCCCGTATTTGGAAACCCTTTCGGTTTGTACTTTACAGAGAATGAATGTTATGGAACACAGGAATCCCCAAATTATTGTTATTATGATTACACTAATACCTCTGTTAACACATGTAATGATTGTTTAAATGTAGAAAGTTGTTTTGAGTATCAAAGTAAAAGCGCATGTACACAAAATAGGTGTGTTGGAACACCATGCGAATGGGTTGATGGTGCATCACAACCTGAATTGGTAGATTATACCAACATTTATGGTGACTATAATCAAGATGCAAAGTTTGTTACAGCAGAAACTGGTGCGGGATATTGTGTTGAAGAAAGTTATGATGAAAGTGACCAATGTTCATTATGTGACTCAGATTCTCCATTGTTTGAAAATTATTATTGTACTGCGAATGTTTGTGGGGGACTAGGAAAATGTTTTTCACAAGAAAATTTAGAACAATGCAATTCGTGTCCTGACGTTCCGGATAGTGCCCATACATGTTACAGTTATGTTACGGAGCAAGAATGTACGGGTGATCACGCAATAACCAACGATAATGGTAAAATAACTGTTTCGGAAGATAGTTGTAACTGGGGAAGATGTTCGTGGACTAATCCTAGTGGGGTTGGTCAATGTATAAAAGACGGTGATGTTGATGGTGTCAATGATTGTCTCTTTACACAGAACGAATATGGAATTACTGCTGTCGGAGATTGTAAAATTGACAATATGCCGCCTCGAACAAGGGTATCTGGCGAAACTCATATAATTTCAACTGCAACACCAAATGTCACATTTTCGGGAAGTGATTATCATACGGAAGAACGTCAATCGTCTGCACTTAGCACTTTATATTATTGTATAACAAATACTGACGTTGATACATGTACACGGGACAAATTTGTTAAAGTTATATATGCCTCAAACAAAATTCAGACAGATCTTACAATAAACGTTCTTGATTCTGAATTCTTACATTCAAGTATTGACGGCGAAGTGTACAAAATTAAATTCTTTTCAACAGACATATTTCACAATCAAGAAACAGTACAAGAAGAATATATTTATGCTGATACAACCACACCTCAATTTACTATTCATGATAAACAAACAGTGAACATTGATAGGGTTGATCTAACAGTATACCTTGAAGACACAAATGAACCAATGATTTGTACATTTACATTAAAACCAATTTTTGGTGATAGCGAAGTACGAACAAGTTCTACGGGAAGAGAAAATAATGTCAAAGATGCGACGTTCATTAATTTACCTGGCATTAGGTATGATATTTTTGTTTTTTGTACTGACGATTATGGTAATAGTGACGAAAAAAACGAATCATACGTGTTCAATCTTGATCAAAGAATAACTATTGTTCGTCCCGCTTCGCAAGAGGTTCTTGCAACAACGTCTGTTATTTTTGAAGTTAGGACGGGCGTTGCCGCAACGTGTGAATTGTACAACACAGCAACCAACCAACATATAACTTCATTTATGACTACTGATGGAAAACTTCACACAACAAGTCCAGTTTCAGGGTTTGTTGACGGCAATTATCCCGCAACTTATAAAACTGAATGTAGTGAACAATTGTCAGGTGACGTTGCAGAAGCATACTTTGATTTTGCGGTAGATTTCACGCCACCAAAAACTTACATTACGTTACAGGAAGGTGGAAGGACATCATCACCAACATCGTTTGGCTGGGAAGAAGTGTTTATAGAAACTGTTAATGTTACACTTACGTGCGATACTGATGGTGGGTTTGATTGTGCGGCAACACGTTTCTGTCTTGGATCTGCATGCGACTCCATTGGTAACCCAAACTATCAAGAATACGTCGAACCATTCTTCCTCGAAGAATCAACAGAAATATGTTATTATTCTACAGATACTGCCAATAATCCATTCCCAGAAATTATATGCGGTACAATTAATATTGATGGGTATGGTATAACATTTGTATCTCCAGAATCATACACGTATGAGGGAGAAACATGGGGTATCAGTAACACGCCCACATTTGATTGGACATTTTATACAAAAGTTCCAACGACAGTGTGCAAGTTTGATTTTTTATCTGGATTTAATTACCATGAAGTTGAGCAGTTTAAAACAATTTATATTGTTGACGGACAGTATACATTTCCTAACTTCCCTGGAGATACCATTTCGTCTTACTCAGATAATGGTGGAATAAAGAATGTTTATGTTCAATGTGAAAATGAAGTTGGCGAGGTGGGCCCAGAATATACTATACATCTTGAATATGATCCAAGTGTACCAGAGATTGCAAATGCATATGCTGACCCCGATACTGTCATAGAAGGAATATCAACAGATCTTTTTGTTGAGACAGACGATAAAACTCTATGTAAATATAGTGATAATTCAGATGCAACAGGAACACACGATTACTTTGCAATGGAATATTCATTTCCTGGAACAGCAGAAAAAGAATTATTTACAAATCATCAAGACACTTTCTCAATTAATTTCATTGGAACAACAAAAGGGTATTCATTGTTGACACAGTGCATGAATGGTGCGGGTGACGTTTCAAATGTCGAAATAATAGACTTTAGTGTAGACTATTCTATCGTCGGAAATATTATATCTGTCTTTCCTCAAGGTGGATACTTTGCTGCGTCTGATGTGGTCGCACAAGTTGAAACTAATAAAAATGCTGTCTGCGAATACGAACTCGATACAATACTCTATCCATTCACAGAAACTGGTGGAAGAGTACATACATTTACACTAATTGATCTCGAAGAAGGAGAATATATTGTTCCTGTCCGTTGTTTGATTGGCGAACATCTTGCCGAAACAACGATTATGTTTACAATAGATACAACACCTCCAGAAATTGTAGAAATATCTGACGGAAATTATACCTGCGGAAGTGATGTCATTTCAGTTTTCGTCACGACGGATGAAGATATTATTTCAGGATATTCGTATGAAGTGTATGACAAAGGTGTTGTTGCAGGAAGTATAAATGCGTCTGTCGTTAGCCCGGGCGGTAAGGTGTTAGAAGCAACTGTCGGTCCAGGCATGCCAATAAACATTTCAACAGAAACGCTTCTTGAAAACCATACCTATTATGTTAAACTCTATACTTGGGACGAAGCAGGTAATATTGGCCAGCTTGCAGAAAGTAACGGGGTAGTTATCATTAACGAAAACCATTCTTTATGTTATGTTGATAAAACCGCTCCGTCTGTTACAATGTTGTCATTGAACTCAACATCATGTACTCATGTTGGCGTGTCGTTACAGTGTGCTGATGAAACTTCATGTACAACTTTTGACTTTAGTCAAAGTTATTCGTCAGATGATTGTACAGAAAACATATCATATGCTGGCCAGAACATACTATTTAATAGGACTGGGTGGGTGTGTTATTCAGTATCTGATCCATTAGGAAATTCTCTTCGTGCGGTTGACACTGTCGAGTTTGATGACGAAGATGGTGATGGAATCCTTACCCAATGCGACATTTGTTCAGGTACAGACGCAGGAAAAGTAGTTGATGGCGACGGATGTTCATCCGAACAACTTTCAGAATTGGAAAGAACTCGAGATTATGATAATGATACTCTCCCCGATGCATGGGAAAAATTGTATAACGCATTTAATTGCGAATTTAACTCGGCACGAAACGATTCTGATAGTAATGGTATAGTGGATCAAGATGAAGATTATGATGGTGACGGAAAAACAAGTTATCAAGAATACATTGCAGATACTGATCCTTGTGATGCATCATCCACTGATGATGAAGAAACTGTATCTCCTGGATATCCACCGTCTGATGTTGATACGGAAGACATTGGTTCGTATGGTGGTCCAGAACCTGGGCAGCCAACAGATTTTCCATCAAGTACGTCTGGTTTACCAATTCTACCTACAAAAGATAACACCCTCGCGTTTGCATTCCTTTTCATTGGCCTCGTGTTAGTGCTTGGTGGCATAGGGTATTTGGTATACTACTACAATTACTCACAAACGGGTATGAACCGGCCACCAGTTCAGACTGTTGGGACATCGCGTGTTTCTCAAGAGATACCTATTCAAGAAAATGTTACATGGAAAGACCGACTTTCGTTCCTTCAACGGAAAAAAGAAACGAGAGTTAAAGAAAAGTCACGAAAATCTTTATTTGGTTCATTTACAAAAAGTTCGTCAGAGATTCCACACGTTAACAAGTTGTTACAGAAAAAATCACCACCTCTTTCAAGGGTACAAGACATTGCGAACAAGTATGTTGCACACAAAGACGAAATTCAACATGGACTACAATCTCATGAAAAAAGTATATTTACAAAACTTGAATCTATCGCAAAGAAAACAAAAACAAAAGATATTACTGAAGTTGTGAGTAAAAGTGAAGCGAAAGAAATCTTTGCAAAACTGAAAAAGATTAGTGAAAAAAGAAAAGGTGGTTCGTGATGTTTCATTCCAGGAAAGGTATGGGTATCGGCCAAGTGTTCATTTTCATCATTGCTGTGATTACGTTCGCACTCATCATGATCTTTGGGTATAAAGCGATAACAGATTTCCTTGATTATGGCGAACAGATTGAGTTTGTCCAATTCAAAACTGATTTGGAAAGTTCAATTCAACGAATTTATACAGAATTTGGTGCGATACGTGTCGAAACGTTTCATACGCCAACGAAATACACGCAAATATGTTTTGTTAATATGGAATATAATGAAAATGACATAAATAATCAAATTAGTTTTTTATGTACTCAAGATTCAATCGCATGTGATGCATGGGAAGGACATACAAGTACAGATACAAACTTTGCCGATATTGAGTCAAACGTGTTCTTAACACCTTTATCATCAGAAAAAGTTAAAGTAAGCAGTATTGAAATTTATGATCGGAGTAATACTCCAGAAGAAAGGGATAATGTATTAATTGGTTCCCATTGTGTCCCCATACAAGGAGGATCTTTCACACTCAAACTTGAAGGTCGGGGCGACAAGACGCGCATCCTTGTTAATTAATAACGAGAGAAAGTAGCATGAAGAAAACGAAACAAGGACAAATACAAATAACATTCCATTGGATATATGTTGCTATAGCGGGAGCAGTTATTCTTCTTTTTTTTGTTGGTGTTGTTGTTAAGCAGAAAGCTGTTTCTGATGAACAATTAAGTTTTGAAGTTATTCAAATCATGGAATCTATCTTTACTGCGGCCGAAGTATCTGAAAGCACAAAAAATACTCTAGATATAAGCGGTTTGGCAAATCTTCCATTCTTTTTTAGTTGTGAAAATGGTATTAGCGAGTTTGGTATTCAGGACCAAAGTTCTCGTGTCCAAAACGACATTGATCCTTTGTTTTCTATGAAAACAATTCAAGCGCCACGACTTGTCTTATGGAGCCTTCCATACAAACTTCCGTTTAAAGTTATTGACTTTTTATTTATCATTCCGTCAAACATGAAATTTATAGTGTTGGGCGAAAATGATTTTGCAGACGAGTTTATTGATACTTCGCACGATGATAATATTTTATTAAACATTGATGTTACGCAAGTGAACACTCTCTCTGACATTAATCCGGGTATGAGTTCTCATATTCGACTTGTTATTTTCGACGGAAATACTCCCCCAAACATCATTCCAGATTCGTTACTTTTCACATTTCCAGATGAAAAAGTAAGTGCGGTTGTCTTTCGTGGCGACAATGTACAGTATTACCAAAAAAGTGGTGCCTCCTGGATTGCGGATGGTCAATCAGTTCCTTTGATTATTGTTCCCGGTGAACGACAGGCAGCTAAGTATGCAGCCGTCTTTGCTGGGGATAGAGAAATGTACTTGTGTGGCATGCAAAAAGCATTCACACGTTTAAAATACCTTTCTGCCATTTATACTGCAAAAATAGCAGAAATAGTTGAACATTACAGTACAAAGACCGACACTATTTGTTATTCAGAATTTACATCAATCGGACGGAATAATATTCAAGAAGTATTACACTATTATTCTATTGATGTCAATTTATGTAATGAGGGTATTGAAGTTTTACAACCTCAATCATGTGTTCCATTGATGTCTACGGCGGTTACTCTTATGGCAATGAACAACGATATGCAAAACTCAAATTGTATTTCAGTCTATTAAAAAAACAATGTGTTAAAATAATGAAACAATCAAAACGTGCTCAAATTCATATGTCTGAAACAATTGCCGTCCTTTTTATTTTTTTTATTTTAGTATTGTTTGGTTCAGTTTTTTATTACAAATATTCTGAAATATCGTTTAAACAACAACAAGAAGAAATGTTTGCTAAAAGAGCAATTGATACCACAACAAAAACATTATTCTTACCAGAATTATTGTGTAGTAAAGGCGAATCGGGAGCAGAACAATTTTGTGTTGACATGACAAAATTACGGTCTGCAGAAACAGTATTTAATAATAATAAAGGGTATTATTTTGGTATGTTTTCGTATGCGAACATTACTGTACAGCAAATATATCCCGAAGTCGTCGATGGTGGTGTTGACACCTGGATCGTGTACAACAACTTGAAACCAGACACGACAAAAATAGAACCCACGTATTTTATTGTAACATTAAAAGATGAAACACATCAATCAGAGGGTAAACCTTCGTACGGGTTTGGCGTTGTGAAAGTAGAGGTCTATTCATGAGTTCGAGAAATAAAGGTCAGATGGAAATGGCAGGCCTGGTCGTTATAGTTATACTTATCACTCTTGGTATTCTGTTCATGGCACAGTTTGCATTGAAAGATGAACCAAGCAAGAAAATATTCACTCGGAAGGAACTTGCTGCAAGTACCATGGCCGCATTAATGAAAACAACAGTAGTTGATTGTACTGGGGGTCCAACACAATTTCCGCAAATTGAAGGGGATTTACTTGACGACTGTGCTGTCTGGGGCAATGAATATAGTCAATATGTTTGTGATGGTCAACCAAGCTGCTCATTTTTACATACTAAAATAGAAGAACTTCTTGGCGAAACACTTGGTGTTTGGGGAAAAAAGTACCATTTTGTGTCTGAAAAAGTGTCAACGGGTATGTCAGTTTTTGAAGAGAAAATCGAAGGGCTTAATGGCAATTGTGAGGATCGTGAACGTGATACCTCTGGCGATTTTTACCTTCCTTCCGGCGACGGTCTTGTACGAAGTGTGCTTTATGTGTGCGAATAGGCTAAAATTATAGCAAGATTTATATACCATTTTTCTTTTGTAAATGGAAGGATAGAATAGTCATAGATGGATAAAAAATGAGGTGAAAGAAGAATGTTTTCCAAAAAAGGGCAAGGTCTTTCGTTAAATGTGATAATTGTTGCCGCTATAGCATTAATTGTTCTTGTCGTTCTAGTCGTGATTTTCACTGCGCGTTCTGCAGATTTTGAACAACAAGTGAGTAAAGAAGGCCAGACAGAAATAGCAAAAATGCGAATTACATATGGCGATTGTCGACCAACAGGTTTATCAGAATCAAATTTCCTCCGTGCATATGGTTCTGCAGTGACACCTGAAGAACAACAAAGTGCAATTACTGATTTTGAAACACGTGTTGCTGATTGTAAAGCTGTAACAAGTCAAAGCAGTTGTCTCATTGCTGGTTGTAAATGGAGTTAGATTGAAATGAAAAAAGGCTCAGCGAACATGTGGTGGATAATTATTGGCGCTGTTATCGCGCTGGTAGTTATGATTATCTTAATGGTAATGTTTACAAGTAAAACGGGTACACTTGAAAGTGGCCTATTGGATTGTGTAAGTAAAGGTGGAACGTGTACCTCTGACGAAATCTGTAAAAGTAGTGGTGGGTCTGTTTCCAGCGCATTTAGTTGCAAGGACACAACAACAGAATGTTGTTTCGTTTCAAAGAAAGGTTCAGGAGAAGCGTGTAAATCTCCTACAGAATGTCTTTCCGGTGAATGTGAAGGAATATTACAGGTTGTTGGCGGTTTTGGAACTTGTAAATGACTATAAATGACACTCAACAAGAAAGCGGTGGACTGGACAAGTCCAACAATGTTAGTCGTCATTATCCTTTGTGTTTTGCTTGGTCTTTTTTTGTTATTATATTTTGTTAAATTGAAAGGAAGGTTATTACCATGAACTTATTTAAAAATAAGAAAGGAATGGAAATGTGGCAGTTAGTGTTACTTGTTCTTTCATTGATCCTTCTTTTGTTTGTGATTGCGTGGTACGGTGGCTTACGTAATGAGCTAAGCGGACTTTTTGATAAACTAAAGGGGTTATTGTAATATGGTTGCCATAAAGAAACTTATCTCCTACATAATACCTCTCATTGTTCTTATTTTATTCGTTATGTTTTATTATAATCCTACTGGAGCATTTGAAAGTGTGAAAAATGTAGTGTCTGATGTTAATGCGAGTTTAGATAGCATTATTGGGGCAGAAGAAGTTACTGCAAGTAAACCAACCCTACCACCAGCACAACAAGCCGATGTTGACAAACTTATTGCGACAATGGAACGCATGAAAAGCAGCGATACAAAATTCTGTTTTGATAATTATGGCGGTTTTTCAAACTTGGGTGGAACAACGATTACCCTTACCTATGATCCCTCGAGAAAATCAACATTTATAAAAGTGTTACGTGGCGTTGGTGGTGTGCAGGAAGTCTTCTTCAAAGAAGTTGAAGGAATGAAACCGTGTGTTATTGCGGGAAGTGAGGATGTTGTAGAAACATTTAATACTGCCTTTTTGAATACAAATAGTTGGGATGTAAAGTCATATTTTCTAAACAATTTTATTGATACGCAACATCTTAAGAAAGAACATTTCACACCGGTAAATTCAATTCAAATCACTTACAAGTCGGGGTGGGATGTGAGTGATGGAAATATTATTAGAATTCCCGAATTTGGTACAGGCACTGTAAATGATGTAAATAATAATCTTATTGATGGGGGAATGTTATACACACCTGATAATGAACATATTTGTTTCTTTCCTACGATACCAGACCCTTTTGGTCCATCTTGTGATGGGAGCGATAAAGATGGACTTGATGACGATTGTTTAGGGGCTGATCTTACTGAAGACATCTCAATTACACGCCAATTAAAAGAAGGGAAACTCTTGTCGTGTGGTTAGAATAAAATGGTACATAAGATACATAAAAAAGGCGATTTGGGATTCCTTGTTGCCATTATTATAGTTATTCTTAGCTTTATGCTTATTGCAGGAACAATATTCGGATTCATGTCGGGAGCTGAAGAAAAAGAAGCAGAAACATTATGTAAAGATAGTGTTGCCCTTCGCGCTGCCGCATCATTCTCGGCCGGGGGAGTTGAAGCTAAGATTGCACCGTTGCTTTGTCAAACTATTGACAAAAAAGTATCTGGCAGTAAAGAAGAAGTACAACAAATCATTGCAGATAAGATGGCTAGATGTTGGGAAATATTTGGTGAGGGTCGATATAAAACCAGCGTGTTCGAAAATACAAATGCGTTCAGCGGCGATTCAAAATGTTTTGTTTGTTCAACAATACTTGTTGAAGATGATCGGAATTTCAAAGGAGAAGATACTGGTGTTACTGCGTTAGAATTTGAAAATTTCTTGCGTACAGCAGACTATCCTAAAAAAAGCATGAAATATTTAGATTATTTTCAGTACGGTGGCGGTCCAGGATATGTTATTGGGGTTCTTACACCAGAAGGTATTAAACCCGGACGCGCGTACGGAATTGCATTTAAAGCAAAGTCGACATCTGGAGAACTTAATCCCATAATTGGTACGGTGGGTGGTACTTCCATCGGTGTAGGGGCAGTGTCAATGCTTGTATTTGGCGTTGGTACGGGCGGTTTGGGACTGTTAATTGCGGGAGGTGCTGCGTTAGGCGTCGGCCTTGCAGATTTATTTCAAGAAGATGTTACACTTGACGGTATCTTTTTAGTAGACCTTCAGAAAGACATCCAAAAAGAGTTCTATAAAAGTTGTAATTTAGTTGCTGATATCGCAGGAACATAGTAAAAAGAGGTGTGTATAATAATGAAAAAAAATGCAATGTCACAAATGTGGTGGATTATAGGAACCGCATTTTTAGTATTGGTAGTTGTTCTGTTAATATTACTTTTTTTCCGTAGTGGAAGCACTAAAGCATTCGATACAATTGACAACCAGATTGGGGGCTTGGGAGATTGTGATGGGGATAAAGCTGCAGATGCGTTTGATGATTGTAAATGTAATCCCTCTATTCAGGATTTAAGTGAGGGGCAAACAGACACTGACTGTGGTGTATGCACAATTGAGGCGTGTAAGTAAATGAACAAAAAAGCTATCATGGTAAAGTTTCTTGTAACAGTTATTCTCGCGTTACTTATCTTTACCCCTGCATGTTACTTTACTTCTAAACTGTTTAGGTTAAGTAGCCAAGCAGCTAGCAATTTTAACGATTTTGTTGGAGTTATTGAATCAGTAGCACATAACGGTGATGGTGCAAAGTCAAGTTTCTTATTGATATTGGATGATGACACATCAATTGTGAAGTTTGATAAAGACGGTAAAAACGTTTATTTGCAATACCCCACAGATGCTGTTGAGTTTGATTCACGTGCAGGATTTGGAAAAGTTGTTCAAAGTTTTGGTGGTCCAGACTCTGTTCTTTATCTGGATGAATGTCACGGAAATGGATGTAATCGGTATTCAGTTTTTTATGAATATCCGAAAGACAAGTGTAAAATAGACAATGCCCAAAAAGATTGCATTATGCTTTGTCGTCAAGTTGAATTTATAGATACATTCATTCGTGAAGATTCAATAGTTGACAATTATGGAGAAAGGATTACGACCCAAGTATTCAATAGAGAACTCTTCTGCAAACAATCTGTTATCATACCTCTTGATGATGGTGTCGATGTCGAATCATTCTACAAATTTAGATCAGGAACTGATCCTCGTCGGATACTCACGAAACTGGAGAATAAAGGGGGAGAAGTAATTGTCACGTTTGAATAAAAAAGGGTCCAGTATTCTTATGGTTATTTTTGAGATCCTTGCAGTAATACTTGTTATCTTTGTTACTTTTTCTGTCGCCACAGAATTTGCAGGCTCGACAAACACACAGAAAACGTTTTTTGCAGAAGACATTCGTATGATGATAAACACACTTATAGGAACGCCAGGCGATGCATCCATTGAATACCCACAAGACATTTCGGGGTATACACTTCTTCTCAATTCCGAAGAAATAATAGTTCTTGAAGATGTAAAAGAAGGGACTGATGAATTTCCTGTTCATCGTTATATCTCTTTACCTTATGACCATTCTGCATCGGGGTCTGTTACAAAAACCGATACTTTGTGTATAGAAAAACAATACAAAAGAATAACATTAAAACCATGCACATAAAAATGAACAAAAAAGCACAATTTGAAGTTGCACGAAAATCCATCTACTGGATGATTGCCGGTTTTGTCATAACATTAGTCGTTATAGGATTTGTTTTGATCATCGTTAATTATCGTAATGCCCTTACAGAATTTCCTCCAGAACTGAACGCCGAATTTATTTCTCTTCGTTTTACTAACATCCCCGAATGTTTCGCGTATCAAGATGCAGAAACAAAACGTGTCTACCCAGGAATTATCGATTTAGAAAAGTTTACAACAGAGCGTATGGAACAATCATGTTACAAAACTGATCCTGAGAAAGGTCATGGGACATTCAATTTTGAACTTGAACTTCGTGATAAAGGTGTTGCGATAAAAACAAACAATTACTTTAATGCACCCGTCTTTACATTACGGCGAAACGTCTTTGTAAAAGATGCGAATGGCATATCTAAAGATGAACTGTTGATTCATACACAAGTAGCAATACCCTACTTTAGAGATTATGAAGATAGAGATTTAAGTATTGTGGGGACAAACTAAAACAATGAATAAAAATGCGATGCTGGACGACTTTTTTGATTTAGTTTTTACAGTTATCATTGCAATTTTTGCATTATTACTTATCAATGGCTTATTGATTGGTGGTCTGCGTGATAGGGATAGGGTTGTTACGTATAACGTACTACAAGCAAACAGTGCACATAATCTGCTCATGCAACAATATGTGTTGTACACTCAGGGCGAAGTTATACAAAGTGATGTTTTATATGAAGAAATCATGTGGAAAAAGAAAGATCCCGAATTACCTCGAGCTCCACTTCGGGAAGAAATTATATGGGGAGATGAAGAATATTGACTTTCAAAATTAACAAAAAAGGGGCATTTTTTCATTGGGCTTTACTTGGAATAATTGGAGCAATCGCAGTATTCTTTATCCTGAGCGATTCCATAACGTTGTCACAGAAAATTCCGGGTGAATGGAGTTTTGATTTTCTGTATGGCGCATTTTATGCTTCAGAAACGAAATTGTTAGAATACGATTCAACCACTCGACAAACAGCACGTGACAGTGCTGTCGCATTAGCTGAAAAAGGAGGGTTTAGTACAAAAACCCCTTGTGGTATACAAAACGATATTGTTTTGTGGCACAAGGGTGATGAATGGTGCATCCCTGATGCCAGTACAAACTTCGTTTCATTATTCCACAGTGCGTTTGTGATAGCGTTTGGTAATGATGTACACGAAATTACTGTTAAAGAAAAGATACTCTCTGGGAAAAGTGATGTGTTAAAACTTGACACAATGCCATTCCATACCAACGCGCCAAGAGAGTATAAACATACATACTCACGTGAATATGCATTTACGATTGACACGGGGTACGATCTTGCTGAATATTCTACCATATACCAAGAAGCTCAATCACTTGTTACAGCATGTGGTGCTTCTCCAAATCTCCTTTCCTGTCTTTCACAGAATATGGGGCTCCAATGGCGTGATGAAACATGCATAACAAAAAATTATTTTCCTACCTTGGGTACACGTATTCTCCCATTTTGTGTTATTAGTCCATCTGTGTTTGATATAAAGTACAAATTTGCGTTAGATTTTACGCCACCAAATGCCTTTCCAGTACGTGATGTTAGTGTTTCGTACGATTCTTCCATAGACAGATATGCTGTTCGTTTTACAAAAGACAATTTTGCAGAAAAGTATACAATCTATTATTCAGATGCAACATATTTGGAAGGTCGTTCTGGTAAAGCTGTAGACATTTTTACATCATCATTGGCAGATTTCGGTTATTTTTATGAATCTAATGAGATACAACCAAATAATCTTATTATAAACGACGACGTATGTTCTGACTTTGTATTAGGAGATGATGAAAAAGCGTATTTATGTGGCGATACAATACTATATTTCATTTCTGATAATCGTCTTACAACCGATGAAGGTATTGCTGTTGCAGTTACCACAATATTTGATGGTGAAGAATCAGATACTCTGCAGGTCACAAAACACTTAAATAGTTGAAATTAATCATCATTTTATGCATAAAAGAGGCCAGGTAACTATCTTTATAATTGTTGGCGTACTACTTTTAGCGGCCGTTGCCACATTCATATTTCTTCAGGATACTGCTGGTGAGATTGTTGAAGAACAAGAAACAGTTACCCTTTCTGGTATTCAATTAGGAGATAACATTCAAAACTATGTAGAAAGTTGTATCACCAAAACCGGTGAAGATGCACTTATATATATTGGCAACCACGGTGGTTACTATAATGTTCCTCCGCCTTTCGATCCAACGTTTACATTACCTTATTATTTTTACAAAGAACGTGACTTTGGTCCAAGTGAAGAAACAGTAACTCAAGAGCTTGGCAAATATATGGACGACATGCTTTTCTTCTGCTTACAAAATTTTAATACTTTTACCGAACAATGGCATTATTAGAAAAAGTGTATGCCGATGGCGGTATAAAAGATTCTGACATGCAACGTATCCGTCAAGAATATGCAGATAGATAAAGTACTTATATCCTCTATGATATAAATCCTTATAAACATATTTTTGCCCGTTCTTTCTGTGGGTGGTGTACAATGTATAAGATTCCTTTATCTGAATTGAAAGAAAAAATTATTGCAAGTGGTCAAATCAGTGCTACCGAAATTGATGGTCGTATCAAAGCAAAGATTAACGAACTTTCTGGATTGATAAGTGAAGAGGGAGCGGCCCACATTATTGCAAATGAATTGGGAATCACATTAGTTCCTCAAGGTGGCGCGAAACTTAAAATAAAAGAAATCTATGCCGGTATGCGTAACGTTACGATGGTAGGCAAAGTTGTTAGATTATTTGAAATGCGCGAATTTTCTAAAGGTGAAAGTGTTGGAAAAGTTCAATTGCTTCTTCTTGGCGATGAAACGGGAACACTCCGTGTTGTTTTTTGGAATGATCAAGTTGACGAGATTAAGAATGTCAAAGAGGACGATATCATTTCTTTAAAAGACGTGTATGTAAAAGAGAATAATGGCAATAAAGAAGTGCATTTTGGGGATCGGGCATCCATTGAAATCAATCCTGAAGGAGAAACAATTACGTCAGTACGAAAAAGTACGTCTTATGAAAGAAAATCTATTAAAGATCTTCATGGCGGTGAAGAGAATACGGAAATTATGGGTACGGTTGTGCAGGTTTTTGATCCACGTTTTTTCACAGTCTGTCCAGAATGTAATAAACGTGTTACTGAAGATCAATGTGCAACCCATGGGGCGGTCAAACCATCATTTTCGTACGTTATGAACACAGTTATTGACGATGGGACGGGAAACATTCGCGTCGTATTTTGGAAAAATCAAACCAACCATCTTCTTGCAAAAACAGAGGAACAAATTGTTGAATATAAAGATAATGCTGTATCGTTTGAAGACGTAAAAACTGAACTTCTCGGCGAACAATTTAAACTTCTTGGAAGGGTCCAAAAGAACGATATGTTTGCAAGGTTAGAATTTCACGCACAAATTGTTGAAAAAGCCGACCCTGAAGAAGAATTGGTTCGACTCGAGAAAGAGTAAATTTAAATACGTTTTCTATGTTCCATTTTACATGTTATTTCCTACTCATGTTCTTTTTGGTGTCGTAACGTATTTTGTTACTCGTCACGTTTTTCCTGGTGGAAATGAAATTATCTTTTTTCTTTTGGTGTTGTTGGGAAGTGTTATACCAGACATCGACACAAAATGGAGTAAAGTTAACCAGTGGGCAGGTTTTGTGGGCAAGATAATTTCATTCTTTTCAACACATAGGGGATTGTTTCATTCAGTTATATTGTACGCAATCATTTTTTGGTTTATGTACACATTTTTTAGTGTGTATTACGCATTTGCGTTATTCTCTGGCTACATTGCGCACCTCATAGGTGATGTTATTACGCCAATGGGCGTTGCACCGTTTTATCCATTTTCAAAAAGAAAAGTACGCGGCCCTATCAAAGTTGGTGGATTGATTGAGAATATTATAATTATTGTGATGATACTATTGATTGCAAAGTATTTAATTGGTTCATTTTCATAAATTTTATAACCCAAGTTTGACAGTTAATTAAAAATAAGTGTTCTAGGTTTGTAAGTTCTACCATGAAACAAACAAACACTAGAACAAATGGCATAAAAG
>PCYB01000030.1 GCA_002762845.1 Candidatus Woesearchaeota archaeon CG10_big_fil_rev_8_21_14_0_10_36_11 | reverse complement strand
CAAACTGTCAAATGGATATTTAGGATGAAATAGTTAGCAAACTGTCAAACTTGGGTTATAAGCTTTCTGCATCTTTATTCATTATCTATACCACAACTATTTTAAACCATTACACTATCCTTTCTAGTAAAAAGAGGTAAATGTATGTTTACATATGATGTGCTTTGTGTAGGGTCGGCGGTAGTAGATACGTTCTTTACGATAGATCAACGAGTTTCTTCAGTTAAGATGGGTGATAAAGTGTTGGTCTCTTCCATTGAAAAACATTCTGGTGGAAGTGCAACGAATGCAGGTGCAGCACTCAAAAAGTTAGGTGTTAGAGCAAGAATCTTAACAAAATTGGGAAACGATCACGATGCAGAATTTATCACAAAAGAACTTCAAACATATTCATTACAAAACATTTGTTTACATCACAGTACAAAAAACACTAACATCTCTCTTCTCATTTCTTCCACAAAAGAAAAGGATAGGATCATTTATGCATACAAAGGGGCATCTGAAGACCTTACGATATATGATTTTGTAAAGAAACAATTGAAAACGCGGTGGATTTATATGGGGTCTCTCATGGGGAAATCTTTCCAAACTGGAAAGAAGTTGGTTAAATATGCACACTCAAAAAACATTACTATTCTGTTCAATCCCTCTCTTTATCTGGCAAAGAAAGGGGTATTGTATTTGAAACCTATTCTCAACGCAACACAAATACTTGTGTTAAATAAAAAAGAAGCACAATCATTACTTCACGATACACACCATTCTTCTCAAGAATTGATACGAAAATTACACACATTGGGACCAAAAACGGTTGTCATTACAGAGGGTGCAAAAATAATGCACGCATACCATGAAAATATCCATTATTCGTTAGTTCCACCAACAGTACCAGTTGTCCATACTGCTGGTGCCGGCGACGCATTTACTTCTGGGTTACTTGCAGGAATGATTAAACACTATTCGTTTGAGAATGCATTACGACTAGGTGTGGTTAATTCTTTATCAATTATTCAACATATCGGAACGAAACACAAACTTTTAACAGAACGTGAAGCTCAGCAAATGATGAAGAAGTATAGAATAAAGGTGCAAAAACATGTTCGCTGATACAAAAAGATTGTTAGAGAAAGCACGGCGTCAAGGGTATGCCGTTGGCCATTTTAATATTAACAATATGGAAATTGTACAGGGAATTGTTCAGGCAGCCGAGAATTTGAAATCTCCCGTCATTCTATCAACATCAGAAGGTGCACTTAAATATGCGGGAATGAATTTTTTGTATGAACTTGCAAAAACTGCTGCATCATTATCTACCGTCCCCATAGTGTTACATTTAGACCACGGAAAAGATTTGACAATAATAAAGCAGGCTATACAAATTGGCTATTCTTCCGTTATGTTTGATGGCTCACATTTACCGTTTGAAAAAAATGTTACGATGACGCGGAAAGTTGTCAAAATGGCCCATAAACAGGGTGTTTCTGTTGAAGCTGAGTTAGGAACGATTGGTGGTGCCGAAGATACTGTACACTCGCGTACAATCGTGTATACTGACCCTCTGAAAGCACAGGAATTTGTTCGGCGAACGGGGTGCGATTTCTTAGCAGTTGCTATTGGTACGTCACATGGTGCGTATAAGTTTAAAGGAAAAGCTTTTTTGAACATTGATTTATTGAAAGAAATTGCAATGAAAGTTTCCGTACCTTTAGTATTACATGGTGCGTCAGGTGTTCCACATAATATTGTTTCAATGGCAAAAAAGTTTGGTGCGAAGTTGAAAGATGTACAAGGCGTTCCAGATGCAGAGATTAGAAAAGCTGTTCACAACGGAATATGTAAAGTGAACACAGACACCGATTTACGAATAGCGTTTGATGCTGCTGTACGAGGATTTGTTATGAAAAATCCATCCGATTTTGATCCGCGGCATGTTCTTGGTCCTGCACGCGATTCGATTACAAAAGTTGTTGAGCATAGGATAAAAGTGTTGGGAAGTGGAATAAAACATACAAAGGGCTAAATGATGGTACAAAAAATCTATATTGGTTCTGATCATGCAGGTTTTGAGTTAAAAGAAAAACTTATAAGATGGTTTGAAAGAAAAAGTATTTTCTATGAAGATGTTGGTGCACTTAAATTCAACCCAACTGATGATTTTCCAGACTATGCTCTCAAAGTTGCCAACGCAGTCGTACGGAGTAAAAGTTTAGGCATTCTTGTCTGTGGTTCTGGGCAGGGGATGTGTATTACTGCAAACAAAGTTAAAGGTATTCGGGCAGTTATTCCCTCTTCGTTACGGGAAGCACGCTTGTCAAGAAAACATGACAATGCAAACATTATGTGTTTATCTGGATGGTATACGAATTTTCATAAAGCAACAACCATGATAGAGCGATTCATGAAAACACCATTTTCACGGGAACCAAAAAGGATTCGGCGATTGAACAAAATAAAAAGAATTGAAACATGAAATGTATAATAACACCTTCTCTTATGGCTAAGAACCAAAATGAGTTAGATACTGGCTTGAACAAACTGAAAGGTCTTGTAAAAACAGTTCATTTAGATATTGTTGACGGTAAATTTGCAAAAAATAAAGTAATGATGTTTCCATTTACGTTGAAAAAAGAGTTCATGTACATGGCACATTTAATGGTGAAAGACCCCGAAAAATGGATAGAAAAGAATGGTACAAAGGTTGATGTTTATATCCCGCATTTTGAAGAAGTAAAAGATATTACTACTTATATTAAAAAAACAAAAAAACAAAAAGGAAAAGTTGCATTTGCTCTTCTTCCAGGGACAAACGTAAAAAAGATAGGCCCTTATCTAAAGAGTATTGATTATGTGTTAGTGTTAACGGTTCATCCAGGATTCTATGGGGGCAGATATTTATCTTCCAATCTTAGAAAAATTACAGAAATAAAGAAGATTAATCCAAAAACAAAAGTTATTGTTGATGGCGGCATGAATCCTGTTCGTGTTAAAAATGCTGTTATGCGTGGTGCGGATTATATTGTGTCCGGGAATTATGTTATGAAAGGAGATACTGTACAAGAAGGATTGCGGAAGTTACGAGAAAACATTTAAAAACAGTTCTTCGTATTCTATATTTATGGCAAAAAAAACTACAAAAACAAAATCTGCTGGAGCAGCATTGTCTGAAACTCCTTCAGGTGTACAAAAGAAAAGTAAAGAGAAGAAAGACATAAAAGAAGTAAAAGAAACAAAGGAAGCTGGTAAAAAGAAAGTTGTTATGGGCATCCTTGCGGGAGAACGTGTTCTTACAGAATCGTCTGACGAAGCTCGTGAGTTTTATAACCAGTCTCGGTTCGGTACTCTTTCAGATGGAAAAGTGGAATTGTCCCTTCTTGAGGCACTTTATCTAATGGAAAAAGGCCGGCTTGTTGTCACAAGCGACTCTGGGAGGAAAGTTATCGTTGAATCGTATGTTAAAAAAGCGCGTAAAGTTGAACCAAACTTTTGGATACGGTACATTGTCTTTCGGGATATGCGAAACAGAGGATATATTATTAAAACGGCACTCAAATTCGGTGCGGATTTTAGAGTATATGACCGAGGTGTTAAACCTGGAGAAGATCATGCCCGGTGGATTATATATCCCGTCAATGAAGGAAGTACATTAACATGGCACGAATTTTCTGCAAAAAATCGGGTTGCACATTCAACAAAAAAGAAATTGTTAATGGGAATTGTTGATGCAGAGAACGATGTGACGTATTATGAGATTCGATGGATGCGACCTTAATCAGGACAAAAGTCCCACATGAATTGGAAGAATTGTCGGTAACCGTCTGCAAGTAGTTTACTTTTGAGTACAAATATAATCGGATCCTCATAAAGCTTTCCAGGTTCAGCACCAGCAAATGTTACAACATAATCACCAAAAATGTCAACCATTGTTGGGCTAGAATATTTCTTTGGGAAAAATTTGTACGGTTTTCCAACCAATTTTAATATTTCTGGCGTTTGTTTTTTCACTTCATAATCAAAAATATGATAAAATTTAATTCCAACCCAAGTTTGACAGTTTGCTAACTATTTCATCCTAAATATCCATTTGACAGTTTGTCAAATTTAACTTATTTTTCTT
>PCYB01000047.1 GCA_002762845.1 Candidatus Woesearchaeota archaeon CG10_big_fil_rev_8_21_14_0_10_36_11 | reverse complement strand
TAACAATTAATTCCCTTTCTTTTTTAGATATCATTCCAAATAGAAAGATGTCCTAGTACTTATAATTTACTTTTGTCGGAGACTACTTTAAAGAAACATTTATAAATGATTAAAAAAACAATTTATTATTAAAAAAAGAAGGTGGTTATAATGAAAAAAAGTAGTTTAATTATTGTAAGTTTTTTCATTTTAATATTTTTATGTGGTTCCGGTTTAGCATTAGAGTTTAACGGAACAACGTACAATTTAACAGGGTCGCCGTTAGAAAACGTCCTTGTTAATCTTACCATATATTCTTTTTCGGCGAATGGTCCGGCATACATCGGTTCTAATTCAACATATTCCAACGCATCAGGGGGGTTTAATCTTTCTGTTTCTGAAGATGCAGGTTATATGTATAAACCAGTTCTTACAGCAAATACAACTAATAGTTTCATAGATTATATTGGTCAGTCACTTCCTTCATTTCCACACGCAGAATTTTCCGGCATATCTAATGTCAATTTTTATATGCAACCTGCCGGTACGATTAACATAACAGTAATTAATAGTACCAGCGATTTAATTAATTTTTCTTACATGGTTAAAGATACATTGTTAGGGTACGAAATTGCATTTGGTGTGAACAATATACAAACAGGAATTGTTATCAATGTTCCACGAGAGAGAAATTATTCTATTATGATTTACCCAGACAGCAATGATCCAAACAATTTTGTTCCTATAAGTTATACTTGGGATAATTTTTCTGAAGCGAGCTCGTACAATCTATCAGATACAAATCTTTCGTGGTACGATAATTCAACATTTACGTTACATAAACAGTTTAATGCTTCAGGATCTTTTGCTTGGATTTCTGGGTATGTGAATTACACAAATGTTTCAGATGAAGCGACCTATGCTGGGTGGGATGAGTTTACTATAGCTGCTTATACTCTTGAAGCAGGTAATTCTATTTTTAGAAGTAAAGGGGCACTACCATTTAATATAAGTGCATGGCGTCAAGGGGAAAACATATCTGACACATATGGTTTATCAGATGGTTGGTTCAACATAACACTCCCCTACATCGATTCTGAGACAACACAATACCTCTTATTTGTCGGTGTCCGAAACGATTCTGAGTACCTTGGCGGATATAGAAATATAACTGTATCTGGTGAACAGCAAGGTTTTAACATTACGTTGTATGGTTTACTTGGAGATCCGACAAATATTTCATTAAGTTCTCCGGGTTCATCAGATTCATCGAATGTAAGTACAAAAACACATCCTTTTAGGTTTATCAACTCAACAAATTCAACACTATCAAACATAACGGCCCATACGAAAATTGTTGTTGATTATTCAAATTATGGTGCAATAGAATTTGCATTTATGGAAGACCTTAGTTCTGCAGACGGTGTTTTGACTGTACCTTTGTTAAATGTCACGGGAATAAAAGATATAGACGTCTTTACTATGTCGTATGCGCCGACAGGAATGTCAACAAAAGATGAATATGAACTAATTTCAGACAGTAATATTACCCTTTCTGCATTTAGACCAGGAGGAAGCGGGATGCCTGGCCAGGACACAATTACATCATCATCAGTGAACGTTGCCCTTTATATTTCGAATAGTTCGTGCGATGTACTTGTTCCACCTTCAATATGTAATTTACAAGATTCGTCTAACATGGACTCATTTAATCCTTTATCGTCTGTAATTGGCGGCGGTCCAATAAGTTTCAGGATGGGTGTTGGTGGTGTCTTTGTTCATTACGTTAACGTTGATATGTTTGCATCAGGACCACCAGACGCCTTATTTGAAGAGAATGCAGGGGTTACAAGTTCAAGTGCAACGTTTGATCAAGCGTTACGTTTTGGCTCATCAGGACCAACGATATATGATTATGTACTTATTTCCGTCCCCTATTCGGCTGCTGCGGGAGTTGGATTAGATGACTCAAAAGATATAAATATATCACTTCCTGCGCTCTATGACGAAGATTGGAATGTTATCTGGAACACCAGTACCAATGGGACTAATGGAACTTATTTAGCAAGTAATTATTCACATTACTCTGCGTATGAATCTAGTTGGAATACATTACTTTCCAGTCAGAATTGTACAAAAGGAACTATGGACAGTGCAGAATTGATTAATGCGTCAAATCCTTGCTATGTAGATACATCAAATAATAGGATTTGGGTTAGATTACCTCACTTCTCAGGTACAAGTACATCAGTTACTGGATCTACTGTTGCATCAGACTCAAGTAGTTCATCAAGCAGTAGTTCATCTAGTTCAAGCAGTGGTTCTGGTGGTGGATCTGCAGAGAGCCAAGTTATGGGAGAGTATTCGAAAGTGATTTGGGATTCCATCGATAAAGGAATAGAATCGGCGGTAGATGTTACTAATGGTGAGATTGGTATTTCGTCCGTTCATTTCGGTGTTAATACAAAAGTATGGGGTGCGTGGTTGAAAGTTGCAAAGAAAGAGAGCTTACCAAGCAATGTTGTTCCATTTAGAAAGAATGTGTACAAAAATATTGAAATTACACGAAGTACAACTTTGAAAGATGGTGTTATAATCAATCCTACTATTGATTTTACCGTTGCAAAATCGTGGCTTGCACAAAAAGGTCTTGTAAAAGAAGCCATGGCAATGTTCCGATACATAGACGGCGCGTGGAATAAACTTCCGACAACCATTAGTGAAGATGATGAAACGTACGTCCATTACACAGCAACAACACCTGGGTTCAGTTACTTCATTATCGGAGAAACAGAATATGTTGCTCCTGAAGAGGTCTTAGTCGAAGAAACTACCGAAGAAGTTGTTATTGAAGAAGAACCAATTGTTGAGGAAGAAGTTGCTGAAACAAGTCTCATTTGGCTTTGGATATTGTTGATCGCAGCCGTAGTGATTCTTGTTGGTTTGGGAATATATCTCGCCAAAAGAAAGAAATAATTTTTTTTTCTTTTTCTATCTAACTCTAAATAATTTTATTTTAGAACATCAACCTTTAACAATAATTCATTCATGCCAGACACGTGTCCTGCACCAACAACTGCAAGTAGTTTCTTTTCAGGATATTTTCGTAATAATACAACAATCTTTTTCACCATATATTTATTTCTATCCTCGACAAGTACTTTATAAACTGACGGGTATCGTTCTTTCACCTGTTCTATCATGGTAAGAATAAGTTTGTCCTGGGGCACTTTCCGCAAATCAAACTCTTGCATTCCTAATCTTTTCATCTGTTTCTTCGGGGCGAAAATCCCTTTAAAAAAATCTATCACAAAGCGCATCTTTTCTTTCCATGTGAGCGATTTTGAAAAATGTTTAAGTGTAACTTGTATCGGCTGGTCAATGAACGCCACATCAATTTTCTTCTGTCGTGCAATCTCAAGTGCGGTTTTCATGTCTGCACCCGGCGCAATTCCCACAGTATTTCCTAATTTTTGTTGCACATACTGTCCCACTTTTGCAAAGACATATCCCTTTACACCAATTTGAAGGATCTGTGCTATAGATATTTTTGTTTTTTGTTCATCAAAGAGTGCAGATGCTCGTTGTATGTCCAGTTCAACACAGATAATGTCAGGTTTTTCGTATTCTATTGCTTTTTCAATCTCTCGGACACTCTGTGCTGCAATATGAGATGTTCCTATAATATGTAAACCCATACAATACTATACAACAGAAAAGTATTTAAACCTACGCCATTTTAGTGGTACGAGGTGGTTATACATGCTCAAGATGAAAAAAGTGTCTGATACATATGATTTAAAAGTTTTTACTGATTCCGGTGATTACTTCGGTGATATTGAAGATAGTATTGTCGCAAGTAACAAAATTTCTGGCTGGAAAATTAAAGCAACAAAGAATTCGTTCTTAAGTCGCGTTCTTGGCAGCGCAAAAGGAGTTATTGTTCCACACCAACTTGTACGAGCGGTAGGAGACATTATTATCATTTCTCGTAGTGCCGTTCCGAGTTCAGGACCAATGGATGAAAAGGAAGAATAAACCATGCGATATCAGAAATACATGCAAGATTTGCTCCAGTATCAGTTCGTTCAGGGCATTACTGAAGAGTTTGACGAGTATTTGATCATTGCTGCATAACGGGCAGTGTAAAGTTATGAGCAATAGACATTTGGCATTAGCCAAAATC
>PCYB01000038.1 GCA_002762845.1 Candidatus Woesearchaeota archaeon CG10_big_fil_rev_8_21_14_0_10_36_11 | reverse complement strand
GATTCTCTGCGTAAAGTTAGATTAAACCGCACGCCGCACCCCTTGTGGTGCTCTCCCGCCAATTCCTTTAAGTTTCAGCCTTGCGACCGTACTCCCCAGGCGGTGTACTTAATACCTTCGCTCCGACACTGCACATTCACGGGGAATATGCAACATCTAGTACACAGCGTTTACAGCATAGGACTACTCGGGTATCTAATCCGGTTTGCTCCCCTAGCTTTCGTTCCTCACCGTCGGACCCGTTCTCGTCAAGCGCCTTCGCCACAGGTGGTCCTCGAGAGATTACAGCATTTTACCGCTCCCTCTCGAATACCCTTGACGCCTCCCGGTCCCTAGACTAATAGTATTTCAAGCACGTCGTTTTGTTAAGCGCAACGATTTCACTCGAGACTTATCAATCCGGCTACGAACGCTTTAGGCCCAATAAATATGAATGCCACTCGTGGCGCAGGTGTTACCGCGGCGGCTGGCACCCGTCTTACCCACCACTTATTCGCCAAGCTTTTTACACATAGCAAAAGCCCATGCATTGCATGAGCACTGGGAGTTCCCTTATCGCACTTTCGTACAGTGTAAAGGTTTCGCGCCTGCTGCACCCCGTAGGGCTAGGGTCAGTATCTCAGTACCCTTCACCGGGCTACCGCTCTCACGGCCCGTACCGATCGTAGGCTTGGTAGTCCTTTACACTACCAACAACCTAATCGGCCGCCAACTCATCCTTAGGTGTTACCTTTAAGTTACGGAACATTCCAGTATCCATAACCTATACAGTTTTAGCCACAGTTTCCCATGGTTATCCTGTGCCTAAGGGCAGATTATTGACGTGTTACAGAGCATTCAGCCTGTGCCTCCGAAGAGGCCCTCTGACTTGCATGGCTTAATCGAACTCCCATAGCAGCATTCTCCCGCAGGATCAACGGGAACTATTCTCTAAAAAATAGAATTTTTTAACGATCCTTAATGAGTATCATTTGGTCTGCTAAAAACGTATTATAGGAATTGTTTGTCAATTTCGTTCAATCACATCAGTAATTGAATCACCTCATTCATACTTAATGTAATTACATTAAGCACACACGTATCAATTCTGGAACGAGGTTTATTTATAAATGTTTCTATGTATTCCCCGAAGAGAAATTTAAAAAAATATTTAGAAAAAAGTTAAACAAAAATCGAGAAATACATATAAGAGAAGAAAGGAATACCTAACTAGCTTGTAATCGTCGTCGTCGCTTTGCCTTTTTCATCTTTTTACGCTGCCACTTCCAGCGCATTTGACCTTTTTTCTTCCATCGTCGTGAGCTTCGTTTCATCTACGCTTCTTGATATTGATTTTTTTATAAATCTATCGAAAAAAAATGTATTAGACACTTTTACGAAGAATTAACATTATAACCATTTTTCTTATTTTTGTAGAGATACAATTATAAAAAATAAACAAAAAGGAACAGCTATGGCTCTCCCAATATTTAATAGCAGAGTGTTCTTTGCGCCTATGGCAGGTGTAAGCGATCCCGCATTACGCCTTATATGCAAAGAATTGGGTGCAGGATTAGTAGTAACCCCTTTTACAAACATCCATGCAATAGTTGCACGTAAAGAAATCGATAAGGAGATTAAAAAGTTTATTGAGTTTTCTCCAAAAGAAAAACCTATTGCGGTGCAACTGTTTGGTTCTGATATAGAACAACTTACAAGAGCGGTACATATTGTTGAAAAACATTTTGATATTATTGATTATAATATGGGTTGTCCATCCCCCACTGTTACGGAACAGATGGCGTGTTCAGCATTATTACAAGAACCTGAATTAACAAGGAAAATCTTTCGAGCGATGGTAAACGCAACAACAAAACCAGTGACGTTAAAAATGCGGTCTGGTATTGACAAGCCAGATTGTTTCAAACTAATTGCACGGATCGCAGAAGAAGAAGGAATAACCATGGTAACATTCCATCCCCGAACAGTTAAACAAGGGTATGCAGGAAACGCTAATTGGTCACTGATTAAAGAATTAAAAGAACAAGTTTCCATTCCTGTTGTTGGTAACGGAGATATAAGAACGCCTGAAGATGCACAAAGAATGTTTGATGAAACAGGATGTGATTATGTCATGGTTGGAAGGGCAGCTGCACAAAACCCATTTTTGTTTACGCAGATGAACGAATTCTTAGAAACTGGCACGTACAAAGAAACTTCTTGCCGGGAAAGAATAACAATGTTTTTCAAATATCTAAAGTATGCAGAAGAGTATCCCACAATTAAATTATCAAATATCCGAATGCACGCAATGAATTTTTCTAAGGGATGTAAAGGAAGTAAGAGATTGCGTGGGAAATTGTTAACTGTACAATCTGTTGAAGATATTAAGAAATTGTTTAACGAGTTTTATGATAGTTTAGAATGAATAAACGTGTTTAGCTTATTAACTGCTTTGTTTATATCATCATTATTCACTTCAAGTGTATAGTTCCACTTTTTTAATGTATGAGCATATAACATATCGTAATATTCTTCTAACAGAATAGTTGCTGCTTTCTGGTATTCTTTTGTGTTAACCAAATTTACGATATCTTGTTTTCTTTTTTTTCCAAGGATACGTGGTAACATTAAAGTAATCTCTTTTATTTTTTCAACACTTTCCAAAGTAAAGTATTCCCTTACAGCTTCCTGTGCACGAACATCGATATGTCGATTTATTAGCACATGAATACCGTCCATCATTTTTTTCCAAAGAAATTCTGGGATCATAAGATTACCAATCCGCCTACTTTCACCTTCAACAAGAACATATTTCTCAGCATTAAGTTCATTTAACCGTTGCAGAAGAAGTGTTTCAAACCGCTTTTGTGTTCGTGGTGTTAGGCCAATAGCCCCATAAAGGCTTCCTCTATGTTGCGCAAGACCTTCAAGATCTAACGAATTATCAAAATTTTGAAGAAGCTGAGTTTTTCCTGTACAGGTTAAGCCCCACAACATGATCAGTGTAGGTTTGAATTTGTAATGATGTAACGTATCACGAACATGTTCCCTATATGCTTTATATCCGCCGTCTAACTGTTTCACGGTATAGTTAAGAGATTCTAAAAGAGCAACAACTGCTCTGCTTCTCATGCCGCCACGCCAACAGTAAATTATCAGTTCGTTACTTTTATGTTTGTTAATTTCTTTCATAAACTCTGGTAATTTAGAAGAGAAGAATTCTACGCCTTTATCGATTGCTTGTTGCTGAGATACTTGTTTGTATAACGTTCCTACGATTGCTCGCTCTTCGTTCGAAAGGATAGGAATGTTAATTGCGTTTGGAATATGATCTTCTGCAAACTCTTTCGGTGTTCTGGTATCTATAAAAGAAACGTTTTTCTGTTGTAGCGCATCATTAACAGATATCTTTTGGACCATTACATAGTATAAGACAGAGTGTATTTAAAAAAGTAACAGAAGATTTAGTCAGATCTAATAAATAAAGTTCCAAAATTCTAGGAAGTAATTGGAAGTCTTGGACCTGAAACGACCTCAGATATTTTATCCTAACGAGTTGGTTTAACAGGAATTTGAACAAATTCTATTTCTTCTTTTTTGTATAATTCAGTTAACTTTCCCACAACATCTTCAACAGAACCCGTAGAAGATGCAACAACAAGTCTCATTGTACCACGAGAAAGGCCGCCCGTTACTTTTCCTGTTTGAAATACAGTAGTCCCATCAAGGTGATATACTGCAGAATATGTTTCATTAGTACTTGTTGGAGAATCTTTAACTGCTGTACGAGGTTGGACAACAATTCCTTGCCATTCCCCCATTTCTCTTTCTAACATAAGTACTGCACCGTGTACATAACCAACATCAAACCGAGCTTCAAGTCGAATATTTTGTTTTAACATATGCATTTCCGATAAATAATTTTATTTAAATTTTATCAATCTCTAGTTTCTAAAAGGGCCCTTAATATCATGAAGAGTTGTTGGAGGGAAAAGTGCGCCCCGACCGGGATTTGAACCCGGGTCGCTGCCTCGAAAGGGCAGAATGATAGTTTGTCCCTTCCAAATAGAAGTCCGGACTACACCATCGGGGCATAGAAGAACAAAAGTTACACTCTATTTAAAAATATTTGTATTAATGACAGTGTAAACTTATCGGCAGGTTAATAAATAAGGACTTCTTTCTTCT
>PCYB01000079.1:654-4903 GCA_002762845.1 Candidatus Woesearchaeota archaeon CG10_big_fil_rev_8_21_14_0_10_36_11 | reverse complement strand
TGTTGGAGATTCTTTTTCATATAAGGTGATTTTGGATAATCCCTTTAAATGAAACGCCCCGACCGGGATTCGAACCCGGGTCACTGCCGTGAAAGGGCAGCATTCTTGGCCTCTGAACTATCGGGGCTTTGCACCGACCTCAGCCGGTTACCATAAGGGTTGACCTTGCTGAACTATCGGGGCTCACTCACTTTGTTTGTTCACCTTAGGTTGTCGCAAGGATAATATTACCTTAGGGATTAGATAACTATGTGTGAATTGCTTTTTAAAGATAACTAAAACTGTCTATAGTAAATCTAAAATTTATGAGCCTGCTCGGATTTGAACCGAGGACCCCCAGCTCACTTAGAATGAATCTAAGAGATTATAATCCTAACGAATTACATTCATATAAGACTGGTGCTCTAGACCTGGCTGAGCTACAGGCTCCTAAGACTGTAGTCTTATTGGTTTTCAAACCTATAATAGTTTTTCTACCAATGTAGTTTCTTTTTTCTAAAAAGAAACCCAAGCTACAGGCTCTTACAATTTATTTAGATTAAAATGTTTATAAAGTTTTAGAGACGCCTTAGATTTTCATTATCCTGTTAAAAAATAAACAGTATTTTAATAAAATTTTTTACTACATTTTTCTATTTTGCTTAAGGATTTTGTTTAACAGATATTTTTCTTTTTTAGAAATGAATTGAAGAAATTTTTATTAAAAATTATCTTTTGGTTTGAAGATTTTTCAAACTTATTTTTTACCTTACATTTTTTGATTGTACGGTAAAACATTTTTTTGTTTCTCCGTCGATAAAAAATTGTTTTCCTACACGTAAGTAAACTTTATAAAAGACAGAAACCTATAGAAATAAACAAAAAGAGGGGCTATGGGACAATCTGCAAATAATTATCTAGATTTTGAAAGTAAAAAAAGGACTTTATTGCTGTATTGTTTGTTATTTTCTTCACTCATTTGCTTGGTCACGCTGTTTTCGAGCACTGTTTCTGCTGCAGAAATAAATGATACTTTACATTTAAATTTGCAGACAACAAATGCAACAGGAACAATTCAAACAGGAACTTTTACTTTTGGTTTTAACATTACAGAAAGCTCGGATGCTTCATGTTTGGGTCCTGTTGTTTACAATTATTCTGTCCAAAAAACAACAGACACAAGAGGAATAGTTTCTATTTATCTTCCAACTTCTGGTTATGCTGGAAATTTAAGTGCACTTGATTTTAACAAGCAATATTATCTTTGTTATTACAGAGATGGATCTTTGCAGAGCGTTTCTCAGCTGGGGAGAGTTCCTTATGCGTTTACTGTTCCATCTATAAACCTTAGCAAAATTGTGGTGGATTCAAATCTTGACCTTAATGCTACAGACCATAATGTGACCGCAAGTTCCGGATTTTTTGGTTCTCTTGGAAGCTTTTTGAACAGGATTACAAACCTTTTTGTTGGCGAAATAAACGCAACCGGAAACATTTCAACAACTGGAAATGTGAGCGCTGATTGGTTCTTTGGAAAGCTAAATGCTTCGGACATTCAAAATCCTTATTGGTACAATGCTTCAAATCCTTTTGGCTTTTACAACACTACGAACTTTAATATTTCTGATTACAGGACTTTGACGAACAACACTTTTGTGGGAAATGCAAGTTTTGACACTAACACTCTGTTTATTGATTCGGTATCAAATCGGGTTGGAATAGGCACTACAAGTCCCGGTGAGGCTTTGGACGTAGTGGGTACGGTTCAGTCTACGGGCCCATTCCAAACAACAGGGAACGAGATTATTTATGCTGGAAATCCTCTGGGAGAAGTCAAGTTTTACAGGCCTGCATCAACCAACGATATTGCTTTGTATGCAGGCGGTCTTGAACGAGTAAGAGTAAATGGGAGTCATGGTTATTTGGGGATTGGTGTGACAAGTCCGAGTCAAGCTTTAGATGTGAATGGCGCAGTCCAGATTGGAGACACAAGTCTTGCAGAAGCAGGAGTTATAAGGTGGACAGGAACAGAGTTTCAGGCTTACAATGGAACAGACTGGAATACTTTTGGAGGTTATGGAAGTGGGAGTCAATGGAGCAATAACGGGAGCAATATTTATTTTTCAACAGGAGATGTAGGAATCAATACAGGAACGCCGCAGAATGACTTGAATGTTGTTGGAGACGGAAATTTCACAGGAAACCTTTACGGAGGGGTTGTTTATTCTGGAGGAATTCAGGTTTTGACTTCTTATACTGAAACAGATCCTTATTGTACGGGAAACTACAGTAACTTTACGAATGTTTATGCAAACGTGACAGATTACAATGCAAGTTGGAGCTCAACTTATAATGCAACTTATCAGACGGGCTATCTTTATTCTACAAACGGAACTTACTATTTGAATACAAATCCTTTTGGATTTTACAATACCACAACGTTGAATAACGTCAGTCAATTAGCAAATGATAATAATTACTATAATTCTTCTACCTTGCAAAATGTTAGTCAATTAAACAATAATTTGAATTTCTTGAATTGGTCTGGAGTTGATAACGGGACTTTTTATTATAGGTCAAATCCTTTTGCTTTTTACAATTCAAGCACGCTTCAAAATCTTTCGCAGCTATCAGATGATTTGGGCAATCGTGGGTATACTCATTTGACAAACTTCACAGACGACCTTGGAAACAGAGGATATACTTCGTTAAGTAATTTCACAAACGACCAAGGATTTTACAACTCAACAACATTACAAAATGTTAGTCAGCTGGCAAATGACAACAATTATTGGAATGATACTTATGCAACTTTCAACAAAACTTATGCAGATACTATTTATTACGGGATAACAAATCCTTTTGGATTTTACAATATTACGACGTTGAATAATGTAAGTCAATTAGCAAATGATAATGGTTATTATAATTCAAGCACACTTCCAGAATCTTCTTTGAACGTGAACAGTTCTCTATGGTGGAGCACTGGTGATAAGGGGGCTTTGAGAAATGTTTCGCAGATTCAGGGAAGCTGGATTACAAATGACCTAAATTGGATAAATTGGTCCGGAGTTGATAACGGGACTTTTATTTATTCTTCTAATGAAGGAAATCTAAATGTTAACTCAAGCAATTACTGGGATGGATTGGATACGCCTTTGGATTTTTTGACTGTCGGAGTTTATGGAACAACAAACTATTCTGGAAATCTTGTAAATGCTTCAACAATTCGCGGTGTGACTATTTATCAGAACAACAACGCTGTGCTTGACACTTCAACGAATTTTGGAGGAGATGTTTCTGGGACTTACAACGACATTCAGCTTGGCGCAAACGTTGTAGGAACGACTGAATTGGCAAATGGTTCTGTGACAAATTCAAAAATCGCACCAAATGCAATTAATACTACTCAAATAGTTGATGGATCAGTCACTCTTGCTGATTTTAATCCAGAAATAAATACAACTTATGCAAGACTGAATGCAGCAAACACCTTCGGCGCTTTCAATCAGACTTTTGATACGAATACATTTTTCATTGATTCGACGAACAACAGAGTCGGAATCGGGACGACATCTCCGAGCTCAACACTAGAGATAAATAGCTCAGACCAAAATATACTAACTCTTAAAAGGGATGGTACCGGAGCATCTCCAATAAAATTCCAGAACAATAATGATGCGATATATGCAGGACTTATTGCAGGGGACTTTGCTATTTCAAATAGTGATGTTCTTACAAATGCTTTATTTACTGTAGAATCTGGAGGCAACGTCGGTATAGGGACGACGAGTCCGGGAACAAAATTCCAAGTAAGTGAGGGGGTTGCTCTTGCTTCTATTGATGGTTCTGGATTTGCGACAGGAGCCAACTTTTATGGAAATACCACAACTTATTTTGGTACTACTAGTTCTGGTTCCTCAATAATTTTTAGACAAGGATCTTCAGAAAGAGCAAGGATTTTAGCAACTTCTGGAAATTTCGGTATCGGCACGACTTCGCCACAAACAACACTCCATGTAAATGGCTCTGCTGTTTTCAATGGAACCATAAACACCGACGGAAACAGAATAATAAACATTGGAAATGCTACGAGTGCACAAGATGCTGTTGCATACAGCCAGCTTCAAGCAGTGAATGTGAGCGCAACAGCTCCAGAGACGGATCCTTATTGGACAGGGAATTACAGTAATTTCACCACGATATATAGTAACGATGTAACCAATGCATCAACAAGAGGTTATGCTCTCAACGCTTCATTGTGGACTTT
>PCYB01000079.1:0-617 GCA_002762845.1 Candidatus Woesearchaeota archaeon CG10_big_fil_rev_8_21_14_0_10_36_11 | reverse complement strand
GTATGGAAACCAATATACAAATTATACTAACTTTACCAATACTTATGCTTACACTGTGAATGAAACTTTCGTGCCTTACACCGGCGCGACAAAAAACGTTGTTCTTGGAAACAATAATTTCAGCGTTGGTGGAACAGATTTCTTTGTTGATTCTACGAATAATGTTATCGGTTTAGGCACTGCAACTCCTGCAAGTGTTACAAATCCCAATTATGATAATTTAGTAATATATGACTCAACAAGTAATTCTGGAATAACTCTTAGATCTGCTAACAACAGTTATAACGGCATTGTGTTTTCTGATTTAGATAACACTTCGACAGGAAGAGGAAATTATCCTGGAGGAATTTATTATAATCATGTAAATGATGATTTGGAGTTTTGGGTCAACCAGTCGCAGAGAGTTACTATAGATGATTTAGGAAGGGTTGGAGTCGGAACTAGCAACCCTGGAGAGAAGTTGACAATTTCTGCATCTTCCCCTATAATTCGTCTTGATGACAGTGATGTAGCAACAAGTGCATACGTTGACGGTTCAGGGGGAATTATCTCTTTGGATGCTCACACCGGGCAGTCTGTTAGATTTAAGGTTGGTGGAAGTGAGAAGGTTAGAATTG
>PCYB01000012.1 GCA_002762845.1 Candidatus Woesearchaeota archaeon CG10_big_fil_rev_8_21_14_0_10_36_11 | reverse complement strand
ACTTTCGGGATAACACAGTAAGATTCATTTTGGAAACATTTATAAAGAAAATATAATAAATCGATAGTATGGAATTTAAGGTTCTTGAAGAAACGAAAACTCGATTATCTTTCCAGCTGAAAGGAGAGACACATACGTTCTGTAATATTCTCAAAGAAGAACTTAACAAAGTAAGTGGCGTTACCATCGCAACGTACAAGATTGATCACCCGCTTATCGGAATTCCAGAATTTTGTATAGAAACAAAAGGTACTGAACCACGAAAAGCCCTTAAAGAAGCTCTTAAAGCTGTAAAAAAGAAAGCGGAAGAGTTTAAGAAAGAAATTAGTAGTTTGTAAGTTTATCCAACAAGTTCCTCTAATATTACAAAAAGAATTTAAACTTTCATTATTCTAACAATGATATGCCAATATTAACAAAAAGTGCCATTCTCAAATTCTATAAACGGAGAGACATTCAAGATGCCATAATAATTCATGCAAAAAATAAAGAAATTGGAATGCGTTTCGGTGACGGTTTCGGCAAGAGACCTGACGTGTTAACATATCCGCGTGACATTCTTGAATTGGCGTTACAGGGAGTCACATCTCTTCATGCAAGTGAAGAAATATGGGACAATCCTTTGGCAATAAGTAGTGATTTGTCAAAGAAAGAACTTAACGAACTTAGAATCGGCTGGGATTTAATGTTAGACATTGACTGTGCAATTCTTGAATATAGCCGTATTTGTGCTGATCTTGTTATACAGTTCTTAACATACTGTGGCGTGAAAGATATCTCTGTAAAATTTTCTGGTAATAAAGGGTTTCATATCGGCGTCCCGTTTGAAGCATTTCCCACAACAGTAGGAAATGAAAAGATGAAAGATATGTTTCCTGACGCACCGCGAAAAATTGCGTTATATATTAAAGAGAATATTAAAGAAGAGTTAGGAAAACGGATAATGCAATTAGAAAATAACAATTTTTCGTCCATCGTTGAAAAAACAAAAACAGCAAAGGAAGATATTACATATTACAAAAAGAATGAAATGGGAACACAAGTTCCACATCTTAACGTTGAACCTTTTTTAGAGATTGATACAATATTACTATCATCACGTCATTTGTATAGGATGCCCTACAGTTTTCATGAAAAGTCTGGATTAGTATCTTTACCTATTGATCCGTTCAACGTGATGGAATTTGAAAAGTCGATGGCAATGCCAGAAAAAGTGTTAACGCCAATGTTTACCTTCCTTGACAGAAATTGTACGGGAGAAAGTGCACGAAATCTTTTAGTACAGGCGTTAGATTTTAAAGTTAAAGCAGAAGATGAAGAACCCGAAAAGAGGGATTATGAAGAAATATCTATTACCAGTCCCATAACAGAAGAGTTCTTCCCCCCGTGTATTCAGTACATCTTTAAGGGAATGGACGATGGAAAGAAGCGAGGGATGTTTATCCTTTCAAACTTTTTGGGCAAACTTGGCTGGCAGAAAAAAGATATTGAACAGTTTATTCTGCGATGGAACCCGCACAATCCAGAACAATTACGTATGTCGTACATAAAAGGACAATTGAGCAGTTTCACGCCAGGTAATAAATTACCGCCTAACTGTTCAAATGATGCATATTATACTGGAATAGGAATATGCCATCCTGACAGATTATGTAAATATATCAAGAATCCTGTTAATTATACAATTGCCAAATGGCGTAGGCATTTGAGAGATAATGAAGAGAAGAAGCCGGAAAGTGAGTAATTGGAATGTAAATAACTATGTATCTATTGTTGTAGGAAACCCAATATCTTTAAGTGCATTTAATGCAACTTCAAAATCTTCCTCTCGAATTAGAACATAATCTTTTGAAAATGTAGAAACAATGAGAATGTTAAGATTCTGATTAGAAATTGTTTTCGATATTTTTGCAAGAAAACCGGGAGTAAGAAAAGGGACTGAAACCTTAATCTCAATAAGTTTAAACCATTTGACCTCCTTTTCATGTTTTGTTGTTAAGACATTTTTTTCTTCTGTAATTATTGTTGTTTCGTCCTTATCACGACATATCAAAAAATGGTTTTTCAACTCGTTCTCTTCCCCTTTTAACATCCGTCCGTGTTAAATACCCCGACGACATAAGGGAGGAGAGTGCAACGTGGTCGAGGTTTAAATTCCCGAAGGGAATATTAAACCGAAGAAGTAATTTTTGGTGATTCAGGTGAACACAGTGAGCAATCCAGTTAATACATCCAGACGACAATTTCGTTACTTTCAGCCCGAAGGGCTTTTTAGTTAGTACATAAAGGGCAATCTCTACTTAGAGTTTTACATTTAGTTTATTTCGGCACAGAGTTTTTTTAGGGGTTTCCTCGTTCCTAACCAAAGGCTCTTTCAATTAATACATAAAGGGGCGTTTTAAGAATAAGTTATTTAAAGGAAAGGTTGTTTAGATTAGTCATGAACAAAAAAGAGTTAGATTTCCTACTTAAGGAAAGAGAAGGATATAATTTAGAGTTTAAAGAAACAGACTCCAATTTAGCTAAAGAGATTTGTGCGTTAGCAAATGCTAATGGTGGCAAAGTTCTTTTAGGAGTTACTGACGAGGGTAAGATCAAAGGAGTTAATATTACCAACAAGTTCAAATCTCAAATTACAGACTTAGCCAGGAACTTTGATCCAAAATTTCAAGTTACTCTAGAAGAAATTGATAAAATTCTAGTTGTGAATGTTCCTGAAGGGAAGAACAAGCCATATTCAGCAAATGGAAAATTTCATTTACGTATTGGTCCAAATTCTCAACAACTTAGCAGAGACGAGATTAGAGAATTTTTTCTTAAGGAAGGTTTAATTTTATGGGATGAAAAGGAAAATAAAGATTTTGATTTAGAAAAAGATTTTAACAAAGAAGCATTCAACAATTTTGTTCAAAAATCAAATATGACCAAAGTTTTAAGCAAGAAAGAACTCCTGCAAAATCTCTCTTTATTGAAAAACAATCACCTAAAGAATGCTGGAGTGTTATTGTTTTCTAAAGATGTTCAGAAATTCTTCCTCAAAGGAATAATTACTTGTGTGTTGTATGAAGGAACAGATAAAGTTAATATTATTGACAAAAAAGACTTCACTAAAGACTTGTATTCTAATTATTCTGATGCGATTAATTACATTAAATCAAAATTGAACACAAGAATAATTATAACTGGAGGACCTCATCAGAAGAAGTTAGAACTTCCTGAAAAAGCACTAAGAGAAGCTTTAGTTAATGCAATTGGACATCGTGATTATAATGTCCGAGGAGCTAAAGTTCTTGTTGAGATTTCTCTTGACAAAGTTGAAATTACAAATCCAGGTGGTTTAGTTAAAGGTTTGAAGAAAGAAGATTTTGGTAAGAAAAGTTTGAGCCGGAATAATTTGCTTTTTGGCTTGTTACAAAGAATAGATTTAGTTGAAGATATTGGTTCTGGAATTAAACGAATGAGAAAATTGATGAAAGCAGACGGTTTAGAAGAGCCTATATTTGAGTTCTCAAGGGATTGGTTCTCCGTCAGCTTCAAAAGACCTCTATTGCAGAAGTTGGGTAAAGGGTGGGGTGATAGATTGGGTGAAAAGTTGGGAGATAATCAAAAGAAGATTATTGAGTTAATGGAAGAAGACAAGTATATTTCTATCTCTCAAATAGCAGAGAAAATTGGGATCAGCACAACGGCAGTGGAAAATAATATTGCTAAGCTGAAGGAGAAAGGGCTTATTCAAAGAGTTGGGTCAGCTAAGGCTGGCTATTGGTATGCCAAAGCTTAATCAGGAGTGTTTTAATGTATTCTAATAATTTTATCAATTAGGTCCAGTTCAAAGTTTCCCTCTTTTGTCACCAATAAGGTTTCATAATTTTTAACGACATCAGGGAAGTTATCTTTTAGTTTTGTTAGCATTGCACATAAGTTCCTAAAAGAATCAATCTCAACTTCTAGTTCTAGTTGCCAAGGTCCTACACAGAATATGATGGCAGTTATATTTTTTTGCTCTCTACACCAGTGTACAACAGACGGAATGATTCCTCCTCGTGGATTATGCAAGTAAAGAAGAACTTTGTAGCTCTCAAATCCTAGTTTTGTTGTGTCAATTGAAGGCCTGAAATATACTATAACACCAGATTTCTTTAATTCTTGGATTGTTTTTTTAATCGTCTTAACATTTTTATTCGTTTTTTGCCCTAACTCAACATAACTAATTCTTGAGTTTGTTGAGAGTAAACGAAGTATTTCCAAAGAATCTTTAGAGACAGTTTTCACTGATGGCTTCTGCTGAAATGCACTTTCTATAAGCTTAGATGGAGCGTTAAGAAGAAATCCTCTATTATGAAATTCAAAACTGACATTAATCAGAATTGAAGAATCAGTTATTATTTTCCCATACTTGTCCTGAAGAAGATTAAAGAATTCGTTGAATTCATGAGGGGTTTTGGCGAGAACGCAAATAACTGCATCATAAATTCCAGCACACTCTGCATACCACCAAATTCTAGGGTGTTTTTCTACAAAAGAAAAAAATCTTTTTCTCTCTTCTGAAGAAGTTGAGCGTAAAGAAACCCATAATTTCCATACAGTTAAACCAAATCTAGAAGGGTCAAGTAAACAATAATATCCTCTAATAATCCCTCTTTTTTCTAACTGTTTTAATCGATACTTAGCTACTGTTCTCGATATTCTTGATTTTCTGGCTAGTTCGCTTATAGGGATGCGAGCATCTACTTCAATTGCAGATAATATTTTTCTGTCGACTCTGTCCAATTGTTTTTTATTAATATCTTCCATTTTGGATTATTAAAATTGCTTGTTATTAGTAAGAAAGAATGAATACTTATTTAAATAAGTTTCGCTAATCTCTTGAGTTATGACAGCAAAAGTTCATTTGAAAGGATTAGGACGAGCAACAAATCGCTTCTTTAGTAGTGCTCTTTCTAAGGAAAATGAACAGATGTCTGAATTAATGAATATGATGATGCACTAGATGCATCTCGTTTTCTTCTACAAAATTTGAAAATGGGAGGTAAATAAAATGACAATACAGGAAGCAGAACGGTTTGATATCGTATGGAAAAAAGGAAAATATGATGGTTTTAGTAGTGGAACTAATGGGGAAGTTACAACTCCATTTTTAGAGTTATTGCTTGGAACATTGCAGACTTACTCAGCAAGATTACCCCATGTTATTGAAGGGGGAGCGGGTTCGGGTAATCATTCATTTACTCTTGCCAGAAGAGGATGTCGAGTAACATCTGTTGAATATAGCGGAGCAGCAGCCGATAAAATAAAAGCTCGTAAACAGGCACAGCCCTGCTCTTACAGAGATCGAATTACAGTTGTTCAGGGTGATTTACTTGGATATCTTCAAAATGGTGCTGAAAGTGCTTTGGCATTCTATGCAAATTCTGTGCTTCATTTCTTTAGTGCTGATGAAAGAGCTGAGCTTTACGAAAGAGTCAGAGGTCTTCAGCCAGCTAGAGGGCTAATTGCTGTTTCTTTTAAAGCAGAGGGAGATGCTTTACAAAGTCGTGGCGATGTTATAGAAGAAATTGAAGCAGGAGTTCTGGTAAAAAGCAGAGAAGATGATATTACCCGATTGTTTGTTCGTAACCCAGGAGCATTAGCTAGAGAAATAGAACAAGCAGGTTATCTTGTACCAGATAGTGCAATACATCAATGGGAAGTTCAAGGATATAATCATCAGGGAGAAGCAGGAAAGTTCGTTGGATTTCTTGGCGTCAAGAGGTAGAAAAAATGGCAAAGATAAAAACAACTGTAATTGGAAGTTATCCAAAATACCCAAGGATTATTGGTGAGAATTTTGATACAAAATGGCTAGTAAGTCCAGGAGAAAATTTGGACAAAGGCTGGAAAAGTAAGGAAAATTTAGAAGAACTTCAGCAAGAAGCTATTCGGTGGGCAGTAAAGGAACAAGAAAAAGCTGGCATTGACATTCTTACAGATGGAGAGCAAAGAAGAGGAAACTTTGTTCTCTATCATTGCCAACATTTAGAAGGATTTGATTTTGTTAATAAAGAAGAAAAGAAACTAAGAGGGGGTAGCAGAACTGAGCTTGTTCCTACAATAAAGGGATTTGTAAAGAACAAAGAGCCATTTCTCGTTAAGGAGTTTGAATTTCTGAAAAAATTAACCAAGAAAGAAATTAAAATCACAATTCCGGGACCACTAACAATAATTGATTCATCAAAAGATTTGTTTTATGACGATGAGAAAAAATTAGCTTTAGATGTTGCGAGAGCAATAAGAGAAGAAGTAAAATCTTTAGCCGAAGCAGGTTGTAAAATAATTCAGTTTGATGAACCAGCATTTATCAGAGAACCACAGAAATTTTTTAATTATGGAATAGATGCTCTGGAAGAATGTTTTAGAGGTGTTGAAGGCATTACAACAATAGTTCATATTTGTAGAGGATATCCAAGTAAAGAAAAAGATGTTAAAGCCGAGAAAGAAAACTATGCCCAAGTAGTTGAAGCATTATCTAAAACAAATATTAATCAAATCGCTATAGAAGATGCCCATGAGCATTTAAATCTTGACTTTTTTAAAAAATTCGGATCAAAAACTGTCATTCTCGGTTCTGTAGAGATTGGAGGAGTAAAGGTTGAAAGCGTAGACGAGATTCAAAAGAGAATAAAAGAGATTTTGACAATAATTTCTCCAGAACAACTGCAAGTATCTCCAGATTGTGGCCTCTTGTTATTAAGTCCAGAAATTGCTAAAGCGAAGCTGACAAATTTAGTATTAGCAGCGAAAAAAGTGAGTGATTCAGTATAGGTTTGTGTTATTAAAACGCCCCCTATTTGTATTTTTTTAGAGGAAACCCCCATTTAGTTTTTCATAAAGTTTTATCATCAAGTGCCGAAATAGTTTTAGTTTACAGTATCCATTTAAGAGATTGCCCTATTTAGTTTTTAGAAATTGTCGTCTTTAAATTTATTATCACCAAAAATTATTGTATTTAACTCCTTTTATGTACAATGAGCGGACTTGAGATAATGACGTCATGTAAAGAGAGATTTTTCATATCCTTACACAAAATCAGGTATGTTTAAATTATTTACTATTACGTAAGACACATTTTCTAACATTCAAACACATTAAGTACACGAAACCTTTATAAACAAACTCCAAAATTACATCATAATCGGCCCGAGTTCACGCGCATAGGGTTCATGAAAGCGTTTTTCTCGGCAGACACTATAATGGCAGAACAACAAACTTTTAAACACATTGTCAGGATTGCACAAGTTGACGTTCCTGGAGATAAAGCTATCCGGATTGCACTGACAAAGATTAAGGGTATTGGAATTAATGTGGCAGATATACTTTGTACAGTTGCAGGTATTGATAAACGCCACAAAGCAGGAAACCTTTCAGCAGACGATGTTGAAAAGTTAAACAACGTTATTGCTAACCCTTTAAGTCATGGCATTCCTGCATGGGTATGTAACAGACGAAAAGATTACGAAACAGGTGAAGATCAACACATTCTTACAAGCACACTTAATTTTGTCCAAGATAATGATATTAAACGATTAAAGAAAATTAAAACGTTACGTGGTATTAGACACCAGAAAAAACTTCCTTTGCGTGGTCAAAGAACGCGAAGTAACTTTAGGCGAAGTAAAGGAAAAGTTATTGGTGTAAAAAAGAAAGCACCGGCACCAGCAAAGAAAGGTAAATAAGTATGGGAGATCCAAAAAAATTACGGAAAAAGTACGAAACGGCGATGCACCCGTGGATTAAGAAAAATATTGATGAAGAAAAAATACTTCGCCGTGAATACGGTCTCAGAAACAAAAAAGAGATACTTAAAGTAAGTTCATTTCTTAAAAAGTATAAAAATATTGCAAAGAAATTAACGACAGTAAAGAGTTCACAAGGAGAAAGAGAAAAGAAACAAGTTCTTGAAAAGTTACAAAAGTTAGGTTTGCTTCCAGTAGGTGCAGAACTTGATCAAATATTAAATTTACACGTTAAACACGTACTTGAAAGACGAATACAAAGTGTTTTGTTCCAGAAACATCTTGCACAAAGCATGAAACAGGCACGACAATTTATTACACACAGACACGTTTCAATCGGAGATAAAGAAATCACGTCTCCATCGTACATCCTTTCACTTGAAGAGGAAGCACAATTACAATTTAAACCATCGTCAGGATTAGCTGATGAAAATCATCCTGAACGTGCACATGAAATTAAAGAAATACAAAAAGAAAAAGAACTGATTAAGAAACCAGTTAAACAAAAGGTAGTAGAGGAAGAAAATAATGAGACCACAGGAACAGAATAGACAAATGCCTGACCAAATGGCACGAAAGCCATATCAGATGGAAAAAATACGATGGGGAATTGCACACATATTTTCTACATATAACAACACATTGATTACAATAACTGACATTACAGGAACGGAAACAATTGCACGATCAACTGGCGGCCAGATAGTAAAGACTGATAGGTTAGAAAGTTCTCCGACAGCAGCAATGGGCGCAGCAAAGAAAGTTGCAGAGATTTGTAAAGAGAAGGGAATAAAAGGCCTTTATATTAAAGTACGAGCGCGTGGCGGTCATAACGGTCCAAAAAATCCGGGACCTGGTGCGCAAGCAGCTATACGGGCATTGTCACGTGTTGGCATGCGTATAGGAAAAATTGAAGAAGTTACTCCCGAAGCACATAATGGATGTAGAGCAAAGGGCGGACGACGAGGAAGACGAGTATAAAATTAAAAAAATGGCAATCAAACTTCAAAAGATTAGGGAAGAACGAAAAAATAATAAACTACTTTTTCGTATCGATGGTGCAAGTGAAGCATTCGCAAACACTATACGACGGCTTATCATAGAAGAAGTTCCAACACTTGCTGTTGAAGATGTTGAGATTAAAGAAAACGATTCTGCATTATATGATGAAATGCTTGCATTACGATTAGGGTTAACTCCAATCAAGACTGATTTGAAAAGTTACCGCCTTCCTGAGAGTGAAGATGAAGTTACAGAGAAAAGTGCACGATGTACATTACAATTACGTCTTAAAGCAGCTAAGAAAGGGTATGTTTGTGCAGAAGAAGCAGAAAGCGGCGACCCAAAATGTATATTTGTATATCCAAAAATGCCAATTGTGAAACTTCTTTCAAAACAAAAACTTGACGTTACAATGACAGCAGTTATGGGCCAGGGAAAGGACCATATTAAATGGGCACCCGGCTGGGCGTTCTACATGAAAGAACCAGTACTAAAAGTTGGTGCGGTAAAATATCCACAAAACATTATGAACCTTTGTACTGACAACGTTTTCACATTAAAAAATAATAAACTACAGGTTAATCAAGATATGGTATACCAAAGTCATCTTTTAACATATTATGCTGAGATTGACGAGAATATTATAGTAGAATATACTGACAACATTATTTTCACACTTGAAAGTTGGGGACAACTCTCATGCAAAGAAATTCTGCAGAAGAGTGCAGAGATCCTTATTGACAAAGTTACGGAGCTTGAACAGCACATTTAAGAAAATGGTAAGACGAACAGGACCTACAAACAATACGGTACAAGAGCTTTTAGTTGAGCTACGTGGTAAAACGCACGAAAGTAGGTTCTGGAAGAGAATTGTTCACGATTTGAATAAACCAACAAGACAAAGAAGAACAGTTAACATTTACAAGATTGATAAGTTTGCGCGTGACGGTGAAACAATAATCGTCCCGGGGAAAGTGTTAAGTGTTGGAATGTTAAGTAAGAAAGTTGACGTTGCCGCAATGAACTTTTCTGATGAAGCGCGGAGCAAGATTGTGCAAGCAAAGGGAAAAGTCCTTTCCATTAAAGAATTACTTGTACAGAATCCTGAAGGTAAAAATGTGAGGATATTAGGATAAACGATGAAAATATACGACGGCAAAGATTTATTACTTGGACGCCTTGCATCAAGAGTTGCAAAGGATGCACTATTGGGTGAAGAGGTAAAGGTTGTAAATTGTGAGAAAATAATGGTTAGTGGAAAGAAAGTTGTCGTGTTCACTGAAGAAAAAGTGCGAAGGGCGCGGAAAGGCTACCCATTAAAAAGTGCAAAAAGGACACGATTAGCAGACAGGTATGTACGACGGTCTATTCGTGGAATGCTTCCATGGAAACAAACGCGTGGAAAAGATGCGTTTAAACGTATCATGTGTTATACAGGGATTCCTGACATTCTTGCAGATAAAGAGCTCATTACATTACAAGATTCATCAATAAAAAAACTTCCTACGCGAAACCGCGTTACAGTGGGAGAAATTTGTAAACACGTAGGTGGAAAATGAAAAATATAATTCACGCAAAAGGATCACGGAAACAAGCTGTTGCGCGAGCAGTATTATATCCTGAAGGGAAAGGGAACGTTATAATTAACAATCAGAGAATTGAACAGTACGGGAATGACGTTTCGCGGTTACGTATTAGTGAACCTCTTGTGTTAGCAGGTGCAAAGGCAAAAAATGTTGATTTGGATATTACTGTTAACGGTGGCGGGATGAACGGCCAGGCAGACGCTATTCGACTTGCAATTGCACGTGCACTTGTCCAGTACGACTCAAAACTTAAGAAAGATTTTACAGAGTATGATAGATTATTACTTGTTGCAGACGTTAGATTGAAAGAAGTATGTAAGCCGAACGATTCAAAAGCACGAGCTAAAAGACAGAAAAGTTACCGATAAGAGGACACAAAAAATGATAATTCCAATACGTTGTTTTTCCTGTGGGAAACCTGTAGGTCACCTTTGGGAAGAATTCAATGAGCGAAAGGATAAAGACGAGAATACTAAGAAGATTCTTGATTCTTTAGGATTAGAACGGTTCTGTTGCAGAGCACTTTTTTTGGGCCACGTTGACCTTATAGATATTGCTGGTGAGTTTAAGAAGAGTTAAGTGTTTGCACGACATATACTCGCAGCCATGCTAGGTACAGAATAAAAAGTATTCCTGTTATGATTGATACTGATATAAATTTCTCTGTTATAAATAGTATACAATTAAGTACAACTGCTGTTCCCAATGCGAAGAGGTACAGGCACTTAATTTTTGACCATTTCTGTTTAATTAATTCGTAGGTGGTTGCGAATGATTTCCACACTTTATATTCTTGTGTAAAAGAATACATTAATATGAAAAGGAGTATTGGGAAGATAATAAAGAGCGCTATGGTTAGAAATGCGTTAATCACTGTAAGAAATGTTGATGATGAAAAAAGTACATTTATGATACTTTTCACAAAGAAGTAAAGTATGAAGTATGGTAACAAATGAAACGGCACAAGAACGAGAAATATGTTCCATCGCCAATAATTCTTTTTAGAACTTTTCTTTTTCAGTAAATTGTTCCAGATAAGCGATCGTGTGAGTGAGAAGAGTAGAAGTGAACCAACAGTTAACACAAGAATGCCAATGATAAGAATAACAAGGAAAGACCGTAAATCTGTTATAAGTGCCTGTGCAATTTCGGGCGACGATAATAACTGCTCTTTAAGATTCTGTAATGAAACGTTCTGTAACGTACCACTTTTTTTTTGTAACAGAAATGCAACAACACCAGAAATGATAAATAATGCAAGACCAAAAAGTATATCTACAAAGAATCCCTTTAAGATTTTTGTTTGTTTCAATGAATTGATATACTTTTTAATCATTTTAACAACCATTTAGTCCACAGTACGACCCGCTTTCATCGTCATGGACACTTGATGTTCCTTTTACTTTATCGATAGATATTGCTTTTGCCGTTACGATTGTATTACATCTGTTTCCTATTTCTTTTAATGAATCGGCTCCACCGCCGCCACCCCACATACTATTTGCCAACGTCTTCGGCTTATTATCTCCCCAGATGACACAAATTTCATCAAAGTTGTATATTGAGTAGTCAACAATAAGTTCAGGGTAATACTGGCTGCTTCTCTCGCCATTGTCAAGACCAATAGAATTTTCGTCTGCGATTCCTGTATTATTACTTGCGAATATCCACACATCTTTCATTCCTTTAAGTTGTATATTAAACATTACGGGTTGTTTATCCTCATCAATTTGTGCTGTCCACTCTTCATCTCGTGGTGCAGTTACGCCCCAACTTATTTTATAAAAGTATGATTCTTTCGGCGTCTCTTTTCCTTCTTCGTAACAGAGCCCATCTTTTTTACATTCTAACTCGGCAGGACATTTAGCATCTTCATCACACGGCATTGCACCCGCAACCGACTTTTCCGCTTCAATATGTGCAACTACTTGAAATGTTCCAGACTGCGTTTCTATAAGTGATACGCCTGCAGGTTCGTCAACATCGTATCCAAAACTTTCGCACAAACCTGACGACCAATAATCTAATCCTAAATAGTTCGCTGCAAAGAATCGGTCTACGTCCTGCATCCATGTTTTATAATCCATCCACGTAATCATTTTACTCCCAAGATATCGCATACTTGGAAATTGAAAAAAGCCACGTGATTGTATTTGTTCTTTTGTTTGACCAAGTTTAAGTGCTTGACTTTCGTGTTTTTGCTTAAGCTCTTTTTGACTTTTTGCTTGGTATTCTGCACATGACATACCATATGCTTCTGTGCAAAAAGATTCAGAGGGAAGAACTGAAGCCGGTTCTCCAGAATCTGATCCGGCATCGTCAGCAGGTGCACCTATTCCAGAAGTAACTCGTATTTCTCCCCTTTGAATTACAGGAATCTGTCCTTCCTGGTCTTCAACTTGTACTAAAACTTTTTTTGAGGGATCATATTCGGCGATTATATATCTACCCCCTTCCCTAGTCCTTTTGTATCTGCCATCTTCTTGTTTAACCCATTCACCGTCACTTGTATCTGTTAATGTTTGTGGAGAAGTATCTGTAGCAGCACCAGGTGCAGGAGGAGCAACAGCAGGAGCTGGAGCAGTTGGTTGTGGAGAAGAGTCCACTGTATAATCTCTTCTCTGACTTTGTCTAATCTCTGTATCACCGTCGATATAAATAACTCCCGCACCATCAATAGAAAGAATTGTTGCTTTAACTCCACCAGGCCCAACCAGAATCGTCCCTACATCCACTATAACGTTAGCAATCTTTACAATCGGATGATTATCACTACCAGCAGCTTGTCCAACAGAAGGGAAAGGTTCTGCAACGGACGCAACCGGCGGACTGTACGTCGGAGAAAGACGTGCAAGTTCATCGACACTGTTTGGATGAAGAGTAACCAGTTGATTAACCAAGTTAATATCATCCCAACCAGTACCGTGCTGTTCAGAAATCCTCATTATTGTTCCACCTTCAACTCTTCCGATTAAATAACTATCTTGGTCAATTGGATTAACGAGCATATATCGATCTTCTGTAATGGATGAACTCATTCTTACCCATACATCACCACCATCATCTTTTATTCTTTCAGGCAATTGCGGCAATATTGGCGGTGTTGATTCTGTGACCTGAGAAGAAGGTTCTTCAACAATTTCTATTTCCAGTACAGGTTCTTCTTCAGAAACAACTTCAAGTTCAGGTGTCTTCTCAACAACAGGTGCAATAGGTTCTTCTCGAGGAACAGCTGTTTGTGATTCATGTGGTGTAAATGGTGCAACACCTTCATCTCCTTCTTCAGAATCTGGTGGAAAGTAAGATTTATATTTATATTCAGGAACTTCTCCTTGTATATATGTTACATACTCGCCCTGGCCACTTTGTTCTATGTCAAAAACGTATTTCTGTACTGTTTCTTTTCCGTCAATTAAAGGATATACTTTTGTATTTGTATCGTCATAATCATAAATATAAACTCCACCAACATCATATTTTCCACTTGCAAACTTCTTTCCAATACGTTCACCAGTTTCAACATCTCTTAGTTGATACCAACCATATACTTTTTTCAACTGAACTTGGTTAGAATATCCCATTCGTACATCAACAATGTATGGATCTGTTTGAGTTCCCAAACCTTCATCATATTCAAGAAGAACACTTGATGATCCAACCACCGCATCACTTCTGTCGAACCAACTCATACCAGCACGATTATCAGGGTTGCCCCATAAGAAACACCATACTTTTTCCATGAAACTTGTACATGGTTGATCATCTACAACCTCTTCTGCGATAACCATACTATCAAGTAGAAAAACCAAAAGTACAAGTATACCCATCATTTTTTTCATTGTCATTCTATCAAACTGCAATATGATTTACCTATGGCACTTTTTGATTCTAATGCACTTGTAACACTGCTAAGTACATCTACCAATTTTTCAACGACTTGAACTCCGTTACAAATTCCTGCACCTGCTGGACTCGTAGGACAAATAATTCCACACACTGCTGTTGGAACATGAGTTAAAAAACCAACCCAGTCCTGTAATGCTCTTTTTAATGTTTGTAATATGACATCTATGCCACGTACCCAGGGAAGGAATTCTAACACTTCTCCCGTAACGTATTTACATACCATTTGTGATTCGAGCTGTTCACAGACACTCACAGGAACGCCCGCAGATTTAACTTCTGTTTCAAGACAATATACTTTTCTACATGCTATCTGACGCATTTCGTCTAAATTTCTAATAACTCCTGGAAGACATAGGCCTACAACAGATACTAAAAAATTATCTTGAATACTTCGTACTTGACGAGGTTCCGTCACGAATCCTGTTGCAATACCTTCCTGTGCTAAATCAAGAGCAAGGTAATTGTACCAATCTAAGACTTTTCCGTGCCATTCTCCTAAGAAACCAAATGCTTGTTCATTACATGTTAATATTCCTGTAACTCCTTGAATAAATGACGTAACTCCAGACAGTGTTCCTGATCCACTCGCTAGACCAACACATGCGCTTGTCGCAGGTGCATTCAGTAAAATAGTTTTTGATGGTGTTTCCAACGCCAATTTAATGATATCAATTGCTTCAAGTATTGAAATTAACGGTTTTACAATGAGATTGTTTACAAATCCTATCCAGTCAAGAACAGTAAGTAACTCGTTTGTCCATGACCATCCTTTGTTCATTGCAACGTCACGTGCATCATCAATCTTATCTTGTAATGCTTGATCCTGTGCACCCAATTCAGATAATGCAAATTTAACCGTAACAGGAACGTTTTGCATCTCAGCAGATAATAATGCGTTCTTGTCAATCCGTGAATAAATTTGAATGGTGCAATTATACTCTCGCGGAAATTCTGCAACATCTTCATTCTCTTCAACATTAAAATATTCGAGACCGTCAAACTGTTCAAACTCAAGTAATAATGTTGGCTTTGCAGTGTTTGATCCTTCAATGGACGCACCGTACATAAAGATATTACTAATAACGGGCGCTTCATCTCCACCGTCACACGTTAAAGGTTCCATCTGTAACAGTTCAACGTTCTGACCTGCAGAAAGTTCAACAGTAACGGGCATACGTAACGGTGCAAGTTCTGTCGATGAGATGTCAATAAATTTAACTAAAAGATTTACACCTTCCACCTGCCAATAATCGGGGGCTATTTCTTCATCCAACCCTAACAATTCAAACGAGATACTTTTATCATACCCTTTATTTCCCGCAGTATCTTCCACTACTAACTTAAAATTGACTTTATCATAGCCGCTTTTGACAGGTTTTGTAAGAAGTGTACAGTCCCAAACAGTTACGTCATCTTCTGCTCGTTCACAACTTTCTTCAGTAAATTCTGCCCAACCATCTTCAGTAAATTCTCCTGCAGGATATTCGGTTTTTGCGTCCATAATAACATTATTCATGTCGGCAAGGATGCGTACACCGTTCCTATCTTGAACTTGAACTTTAATCATCAGTTCATCATTACTTTGCACATACTCCTTTTCCTGGCCGTTAGAAACGCCAAACAGTCCAACATCTCCAATGACAACAGGTTTTACAGTATCAACAACAATATCAGCAGACGGTTTTACACCTTCATTCCCAACACCATCCTCAAACCGAACCAAATAAATCTTTGCCGTTGTTTTTCCTGTAAGAGATGTGCTTGAAATGTCCCAATAACAAATGTACGTTCCTTCAACCGAACCACACTCAGTTGGGTGTGCGTTAGAAGAACCGCCAAGTGAACTTACATCGGCGATAATAGTATCTTGTGTTATGCCGGAACCTTGTTCTTGGACGATAAGTATAACTTTGGTATCACCAGAACGAGCATACGTCTGATCATTATACACCCTGTTTGTCCCAAAGAATGTAACTATGGGTGCATCAGTATCGGGAACAAACGTTGTAGGAACACTTTCCGTCACAGAATTACCAAATTTATCTTCAGCAGTGATAGAAAGTGTAATTGTCTCACGAGCAAATATAAGTACATCTTTCCATGTACATGTATAAACGCGTTCCTCATTAGTTATTTTTGGAACACACGTAGCGATATCATTATCTAAATCTGCATCAGCCGAAGTTGCCGTTACTGTAATAGCATTACTTGTATCTGTTATATCAAGAACAATGTTTGACCGTGCACTTGTTTCACCAATGAACCTTCCAAATGACGTAAAATTTAACGTTTCCTTTTGAATAACAGGAGCAACATAATCAACTTTAAATGAAACAGGAACGCTTGTCGTTTCATGACCCAGAATATCAGAAGCACGAATTTTAATATGTTTTGTTTCAGCGCCTGTAAGTTCAGCCTCTAACTTACCATTATACAAAAACTCTTCATCACTTTCATCAAAAACCATTGTTTGTAATACTGTTCCGGTATCGGCATCAACAATTTCGACACTCTGTAAACCAACAGCAGGAAGAGTTGATACTCTATCTGTTACTGAAAATGTAATATCAACAGTACCATCAACATTTTGTGAGACGTCACCGTTACGGAACGTTATAGAAGGAGAACTACCATCAGCAGTAACTGAGTTCGTTACTGAGCGAACAGTTTGAGTAACACCGTTAATATCAACATTCTCGTACACAACATGGAAAGGATACGTATTTTCGGGTATGCCATCCTCAAGAGGACTCGCATAGGTACATATCGTACCAAGATCTGTACTGCTACATGATTCAAACTGTGCGTCACGAGATCCTACAACGAGCTTAACATTCTCAGGTACGACTTCGGCAGGAGCATCAGTAATAACAGCTTCAACTGTCCATGTATCACCATCAACATCTAAAAATCCGTCAATGTTTGCAGTACCATGACTTTGCGTCACAGAAACGTACGTTGCAAGTGCACTTGCGGAATAGAACGGCATGAGAAGGACTAGCATAATCATAAACAGTCCTGCGCCGTTCCATATTGTTTTTTGTTTCATTGTATTCTTATATTTTCAGCGTGTAGTCAATGTTTATTTTTTATTTTTGGTATTCATTTTTTGTATTTATTCTTCATTCATGTCAATGTTGGTTGTAACATCCGCCGTATTGACGGTTGTCGTGAAATGTTTGTTAACTCAGCCATAACGTTAAGATCTTCCATGACACGTACGTGTTGTTCTTCTGGTACGTCTAAGATTTCATGTACCGGTAAATATAATATTATTCCTTGTGATCCATACAACTGTTCAGGCGTTAGTGTAATATATGTGCTTTCCGTGTTCCATTCGATCTGACTTGACACGAATGCATTTAAACTAATTTCATCGATTGTAAAACATTCCGATTCTTCCCAGACATGGGGAATAACTTCAACTTTAATACACCGCCGTTCTTCTGGTATCCGGACAACATCGTTTAGAAGAACTGTTCCTGTAACTTTATACACGCCTGGAACAAGTTCAACATTTTGTGTTTCTTCACCCGTAATGGTTATTGCAGCTTGGAATGCTGAGTTGAACACGCCAGGAACAGTATCGCGAACACGTTCAAGGAAAACAGTTGCCGTTTCTGTTTCATCAAGCGGCTTCTTTGCTCCCGTTAAAACCCATGAATGGTCAGAATCTAGCGTTTCAGGTCTGTATGTAATAATCGGCTCTGGAGAAAATAATGAACCTGCAAAGAAACACGTATCATCAATACATTTCTGTACAGGAACCTTCTTAACCGTTACAGGAACCGTCACTTTTTTGTGGAGTGGTATAACATTTTCAGGTTGGCCAATAGCATATCCTATAATTCCAGGTTCGTCCTGAAAGTTATATGTGTCAATAGGATAAAAGTTTGTAAGGTACTCTTCTTTCATAAAATTAAGAACGCCGCCCGTTACGAGCGGGTACGGAGTTTCTAGTGTTCCCTGTTCGTCCGTCACGCCAATTAAACATTCAGTTTCTTCAGGGATAGTTAATCCAATACGAACAGTATCAACTGGTTCAAATGTATAACTATCAACAACAACCAATCGTACAAGTTCAGTGTTTCGTTTATTTTCATCGCATATTAACGGTTTTGCAACTCCTGCAAGAGATACTGTTGTACCACCATCTTCTACTGCCCAATTGTTACGTAAGTTTGCTTCAAGTGCAAAATTGAACGTGTATCCTTCACCATCAAGTGCTTGTTCGTCCTCAATTGTAACAAGGATTGGGTAACTTGTATCATACTGTGTACGATACTTTTGCATTGCAAGCATGAACGGTGGAAATCCTAACGGGTTACTAAAAAACAATTCTTGCGGTTTTACAGTCCCACTTTCCGTAAGATGGAAATAAAGTGGCCAGTTAAAATAGTTGAACCTGACAGACACGCCAGGATTGTCCCATTCAACAGGAACTATAAAATTGTCATAAACTGACTGGAACGTATCACTTAATCGCGATGAGGGAAACACATAATCAAACATATTATCACTGCCAAAAAAGCGCAGCATGGGAACATGTGTTGCTAATAATGACTTAAATTTTTGTTCAACGTCAGGCGTTGTCCATTGTACACCAACAAAATCAAACTGGACATCGTACGTTGGTGGTAATTTTTCAGGAGATGCACCAGCATACATTTCTATCAGATTAATACCCTGCAATTCTAAAAAACTATAATTTTGTTGCGCGTCTGTTATTGCAGCTGCAACTTCATAATACTTTTGTAATTGTAACGGTACGGATACCGAAAAACGTTCCATTGTACGTTCTGCAGTATCTTTCTTCACGCTCAACCGTTTCGTTAATAAGAACTGAACTGCACTAGGTGCAACAGAAACGTCAGCACGTGATTCGCCGGCTTCTACCCTAAAACCTTGCCATGCAAACGGTTCGTACTGAACAAGGCAATCATCAATTTTTTCTTCAACATACCTACTTAGTTGCGCTTCAACGCTCAGTTCAGTATCATCTTCCATATACAATGGCGGTTTCCCGGATGCAAATGTAACGAGTTTGTCATTATTTTCTTCTTTGTTATAGTACCAGTAGGGAACCCGCGCCGGTTGAATGTTAATCCCTACAGAGTTTGTTGGATCAGTAACTGAAAAGTCGCCCACTAATTCAGGGTAAATGTACCCGCCCTGTTCGCCAAGGATGTTGAGGCCGCGTGTTGCAACCTGAAGAAGGCAGTTTTCGGTATATGTTTGAATTGGATGAAATTCTAAGGGAACGTCTTCACGCACATATTCACCCTCTGCCGTAACATCTTCTTTGATAACCATCTTTGTGACAAACAAAATGCCTGCTGTGACGAACAAGATAATTATTCCAATAATGATAAAAACTGTTATCTGACCACGTTTGTTTATAGCGTGAAAAGTTGTAGAACTAGTACTAGATTTGCTCCCCTTTTTTACTTCCATCGTATCACGAGAAAGAAAAGAAGTAGGGTATATAAAGGTTTTCGTTTGCTATCGTCTTGTGTTATCCCGAAAGTTTTTCCCTACGATAAAAATAATGAGGTTATGAAACTAACCAGAACTAAAATTCTGGAGATAATTCGTAGGAAAAATGAGGGGATGACGACATATCAAGCACGGAAAATAGCTAATATTTC
>PCYB01000014.1 GCA_002762845.1 Candidatus Woesearchaeota archaeon CG10_big_fil_rev_8_21_14_0_10_36_11 | reverse complement strand
TAGTGTTTGTTTGTTTCATGGTAGAACTTACAAACCTAGAACACTTATTTTTAATTAACTGTCAAACTTGGGTTCCAATGGCTTTTCTTTGTTTTTCAAAATGTGTAAGATAATGTTTTAATCGCGGATCTAACCACATTGCTTTTGCACCAATAAAATGAACTGGCTTTTTTTGTTCTAAAATTAACTGAAGATAAGTCTTGATACCTTCTACTCCCCTAAACATATACGCTTCAGCTTTTGGTTCTAAAGATTGGTACAATCTTTTCATATCTGGTAAAAATGAATCTAGTGCTTCTTCTCTCTCTTTAATCATTTCTTTTAACCGTTCAGGATTAATTGCTTTAAAGAATCGTTCTCCTTTAATGAACGTTTCAGAAGCGAGGCCTTTCTCAATAAGTTTGTTCAGGGAATCATAAACATTTCTTCTATGCACTTTAGATTTGACAGAAATCTTGTTAGTGTTCGCCTCACCTAAATATAATAATGCCTCATAGATTTTAGATTCGTTTAATGAAAGTCCTGTTTTTTGAAGTATTTCTTGATACATCAGTTTTGATTTGTTTACATGATATTTAAACTTTTCCGGCGTGGGTGGTGTTTACCACCAATAATACTTATATACTATTTGATATAACTACTATTAAGTTAAGACAAACAAACACTAAATGGAAAATAAAATGAAATTACTACAAAAACTACAAGATTTTAGAACAAACCACAAGATTGTAACAGCAATCATAGACGGAGCTGCAACTTTTGCAGCAGCAAATACTGGAGCAACGGCATTAGACGCATTAGTTGGAACAAAAGTTGTTGCAGAAGCACAAGCAGACTTTTTTGATGGGTGTCGTGGACCAAGTTTGTTACAATTAGATCAAAGACTAACATTTGGAGAAAGTAAACCAACCTATATCGTATTACCAAAGATATTTGTTGATACAGATGGTGATGGCAATGGTTTACTTGGAGTAACGCCCATAAGTTACATTCCAGACCATAAACCAGCTGTCGGGGCAGGAATTGGCGGATTTTTCGATTTAGGAAATGTTAGTTTGTTAGGGGTTCTTCCAGTCGTTTATTCGACAGAAGGAAAAATTGTTAACATTAATCCAACACTTTATGCAACAATAATGGCTGGAGATTTTCTTATTGACCCACGAATTGATTATCTTGCAAGTATTGCTAAAGATGGAACTTCATATCAATTAAGTTTTGGTGTTACCTTAGGATACAAAATTGATAATGTCATTCTCGGAATTGATGTAGCAAGTAATTTTGATCCATCAAGTATATCAACAGATCAATTGAGAGATAATCTTAGATATCAAGGAATTATACGAATTGATTTTGATGAGGATCATAAAAGTTGGATTCAAGCATATTTGGGAGAAGATGCAATTGGAATCGGATTTAGAACAAACTTTAGGTTCAAATAATTTCTTTTCTTTTTATTCTCCACCCCCAAAAAGTATATAAACTCTCAAAGTCCTAAATAATAGATGGCAGATCAAGACAAAATACTTCAGTTCTTGCGTGTTACAGGACCGACACTTCCATCAAAAGTAGCAAAGAATATTGGGACAGAAATTCTTATTGCATCTGCACATTTATCGGATCTTACATCACAACGAAAAGTACGAATATCTCATCTTAAAGTTGGCGGGTCTCCATTATATTACCTTCCCGGTCAAGAAGAACAGTTATACCCGTTTGCTGCGGGTAACATGAATGCAAAAGATGCAGCAGTTTTAGACATGTTAAAAGAACGAAAAGTTCTTCGTGAACATGACATTGACTTATTAGCAAAGGTTGCTCTTCGTTCATTAAAAGACTTTGCTGTTCCTTTACAAGTTACTGTCAGAGACACAAAAGAACTTTTTTGGAAATGGAATTTTTGTTCTGATGATGAAACGAATAACCTCATTAGGAAAATATTGGGTGTGAGAGAACCACAACCAATAGAAGACCAGGCTTCGGCACCAGTTCTTTCACAAGATATCGTTAAATCTGACAATCCTGTTTCACACGAAGAATTATCTCACGAAAAACATGTTCGTGAAGATTCTGTCGAACACGTTAAAAGTGAAATTAAAGATGAGACAAAAGAGAACGCCATCCATCTCCCTGATCAGAAACGAGACACACTAACGACTTCGTCAGAACATGTTCATCTAAAAGAATCATTTTCAAAAGGAGAATTTCAAAGGGAGAGTAAGAAAGACGAAGAGCAGAAAACGTTAGAGCCTGAAAAGTCTAAAAAACCGCTCTTTAAAAAAATCAAAGATAAGATTATCCGACAGAAACAGGTCAAGGTTAAGGACGAATTTCTACCACAGATTGAGTCTTTTTTTACAAACTTCAAAATTTGCGTTGAACAACAAGAGACAGTAAGGAAAAATGCGGAAATAAACTTTCTTATTAAGGTTCCTACTGCTGTTGGCGAGATGATGTATTTCTGTAAAGCAAAAAGTAAGAATAAAGCTGATGAAAAAGACCTTTCTACTGCGTATATGGAAGCACAGATGAAAAAGCTGCCACTTCTTTTTCTTTATACAAAAGAAATTAATAAAAAAGCAGAAGAAATGATGGACTCTGGTGCGTTTGAAAATGCCATCATGAAGAAAATAGACTAATGGGATTACAATTTAAAGATTTGGTTGTCCGGGAAGAAGTTACCATAAAAGATTTTCATGGAAAAGTTTTGGCTGTTGACGCATCAAACATTCTTTATCAATTTCTTACAACCATTCGTGGCTCTGATGGATATGTTCTCACGGACGCACAAGGGCGCGTAACGTCACACCTTATCGGGTTGTTTAGCAGGGCAACATCATTAATGGAACAGGGACTGAAATTAGTTTTTGTATTTGATGGAAAAGCGCCAGAAATTAAAAAGAAAACATGGGAAAAAAGAACAAAAGTAAAAACAGATGCGACGTTGTTGCTACAAGAAGCAGAAGCGGCCCGTGATATTGCGGGCATGAGAAAATATTCTCGTCAAACAGCAGTGTTAACACGTGACATGGTGAATGACGCAAAACGTGTTGTTACTGCGTTGGGCCTTCCCGTTGTACAAGCACCGTCTGAAGGGGAAGCACAAGCAACATACATGGTTACACAAGGGGATGCATTTGCAACAGTATCGCAGGATTACGACAATTTAATTTTTGGATGTCAACGGTTAATACGCAACCTTTCTCTTGATGGAAAACGAAAAAAAAAAGGAACGTTTGGTTTTATAAAAATCAAACCCGAAATAATTTTTCTTAAAGATGTCCTTACTCACTTACAGATTACACAAGATCAATTAATCGTGTTAGCAATTCTTATCGGAACGGATTATAATCCTGGTGGTGTGAAAGGAATTGGACCAAAAACAAGTTTAAAGTTGGTTAAAGAACACAAAGATAATTTTGATACATTGTTTGACGTTGTTGAATGGAAAAAACAGTATCCTGACTTGGAATGGAGAACTGTATTTGATATTATTAAAAATATTCCTGTTACGGATGAATATTCATTAGAATGGAAGAAGATCGATGAAGGCGGATTGATACATCTCCTTGTGAAAGAACATGGGTTCAGTGAGGAACGAGTTAGAACAAAATTAGAAAAGTTGAAAAAAGGACAACACGGTTTGAATCAGAAAGGGTTACAGAACTTTTTCTAATCAGTATCAAAATGGTTTTTTCCTGGATTCCATTGGATCCATGAATATCCACGCTTTGTTTTCTGCCAATTAGTGATTCCAATTTCGTTCAGCAAATCAAATATTTTTTGTTTGCCTTGTGTGGGATCTTCTAATTCTCCTCTAAACTCGATTTCAACAAAGTATCCTAGTTCCTCAACAGTATCACAATCAAACTGAAACTCTTTATACCTATAACTTTCTCGATGTTTTCTGATAGTTGACGTTGGTTTAAATCCTAATCGGCGAAGTATTTCTAATATTTGTTTTTCATCTCCAATAGAGGTTTCAATTTCGTCGGCATATAATGACTTTTGCGTTTTTTCGTCCCTGTACCAATATTTATAACAAATCTCATTGCCATTTTCAGAAACCCTGATCCTAAACCACTCATCTGCATCTTTTGTTCCATCTTCAGCATTATAAATGAATGTTTTATGTGGTGGGTTGAAATAATAATCTACTTGATCAGACGTTTTTATTAATGTGGCATTTTCTTGTAACCAACGAAGAACAATTTCTGGATTGTCTAATTTCAACTTTATTTCTATTTCAATATTTTCCATTGTACATTACTTTTGAACATTTTTTATATATTTTTGTATCCATTTTTAGGGATTATGGGGCATTTACAATATACCTAGGATTATTATAAATCACATTATTTCTGAGAATATCCTTTACTTACACTTTCAGTCCAAAAACTTGGCAAACTATTAGTGACAAAACCACTATATCGTCCCGCATAAATGTGTGTTAGTCCTTTTGTCTCTTTAAGCTCTTCAAAGTGGTTCTCAACAGTATCGTAAATCTCTTTTATTTTCTTTCGTTCAAAATCCTTTTGTAACCCAAGTTTGACAGTTTGCTAACTATTTCATCCTAAATATCCATTTGACAGTTTGTCA
>PCYB01000070.1 GCA_002762845.1 Candidatus Woesearchaeota archaeon CG10_big_fil_rev_8_21_14_0_10_36_11 | reverse complement strand
ACCCGCTTCTGTTTATGCATCAAATCATCGCTTCAGAAAGGTAAAGTATTACTTAAAAAGATCTTTAGTTGTTGTAAATTACCTCTCCATATCCGAAATTCATAACATTCTTAAACTGAAAATCAAATGCTTAAAGCAAAGATGTGTGGTATTATTGGGTATGTTGGTGAAAAAGAAGCAAATGACATTCTTATTGCAGGATTAGAAAGGTTAGAATATAGGGGGTATGATTCTGCAGGGATAGCTGTAACACATAATAATACAATTTCTATTAACAAGTCTGAAGGACGAGTCCATAACTTAAAAAAAGAAAAGTTAGACGGAACGATTGGAATCGGCCACACGCGTTGGGCAACACACGGACCACCATCAAATAAGAATGCTCATCCATTTACATGTAACGAAAAAAAGTTTGTTGTTGTCCATAATGGTATTATTGAAAATTATTTAGAATTAAAATCAGGATTGCATCGTTCTGGCATATCCTGTACATCAGACACAGATTCAGAAGTTATTGTTCATTTGATTGCACAGGCGTATGGTGGGAATTTGAAAGAGGCGGTCTGTAAAGTTATTAAACACCTTCAGGGAAGTTATGCGTTATGTGTCATGCATAAAGACACACATGAGCTTGTCGGTGCACGAAATGGAAGTCCACTTCTTATTGGCATTGGAAAAGGCGAGAACTTTTTTGCATCAGACGCATCCGCCATTATTGATTATACAAAAGATGTCATTTACATGAACGATTTTCAAATAGCAGAAATTGGAAAAAATTTGGTAACTGTTTTTGATTTTGATGGTGTTGAACAATCTCACGAAATTAAAAAAATTGATTGGAACCTTGAACAGGCACAGAAAAGTGGGTACAAACATTTCATGCTTAAAGAAATATTTGAACAACCATCAGTTGCACAAGAATCGTTAAAAGTAACGTTTGCCATTAGAAAAGATTTTTCTCGGATCATTTTTGTTGCATGTGGGACGGCAAGTTATGCTGGCCTTGTAGGAAAGTATATTATTGAAAAAATTGCTAAAATACCTGTCGTGAATGAAATTGCGTCTGAATTTAGGTATAAAGAATGTTTAATCTCCGAGAAAGATTTGGTGATTGCCATATCTCAAAGTGGAGAAACTGCAGATACACTTGCGGCAGTACGATTAGCACGACAAAAGGGTGCGCGAACTCTCGGATTGATTAACGTTGTTGACAGTACCATTGCGCGTGAAGTTGATTCTGTGGTATATACGCGAGCAGGTCCAGAGATTGGTGTTGCGTCAACAAAAGCGTTTATCTCGCAACTGGTAATGTTATACAAATTTGCATTTCATTTAACAGAAAATGGAATGAGCAATGATATCGTGGACAAGATTAAAGAAACGTTAAAATTAAGTGAATCAATCAGAAAACTTGCTGAACAGTATTACACCTGCCAGAATTTTTTGTATATAGGGCGAAACATTCATTTTCCGTTAGCGTTAGAAGGAGCATTAAAATTAAAAGAAATATCGTACATTCATGCAGAAGCGTATCCTGCTGGCGAGCTTAAACATGGCCCCATTGCGTTAGTGTGTACAGAAATGCCAACGATTGCTATCTGTCCACAAGATTCTGTGTACGAGAAAACATATTCCAATATTGAAGAAATAAAAGCGCGAAATGGGAAAGTCATTACCATTGCAACGGAAGGGGATGAGAGAATTCGGAACGTGAGCAATGACATTATTTATGTTCCTAAAGTGGATGACATATTCTATCCATTTGTCATTGCCGTAGTCTTACAACTATTTGCGTACCATATTGCAGACCTACGTGATTGTGATGTTGATAAGCCACGAAATTTAGCGAAAAGTGTTACGGTTGAATAGAAAATGAATTCAAAAAAAGTTGATAGATTAGCAAAGAACTTGTGGGATTATCATCATATGAATCACACATTAGAGAAATCTGATTGTATCTTTGTTCTTTGTAGCCATGATTTAAGGGTTGCAGATTATGCAGCAAAATTGTTTCTTAATGGTTTTGCACCTATCATTATTTTTTCGGGCGGAAATGCTCACCAAGGAGATTTAGTAGAAACTCCATGGGAAAAACCAGAAGCAGAAATGTTTGCTGAGAAAGCGATTCAAGTAGGAGTTCCTAAAGAAAAAATAATTATTGAAAGTAAAGCGACAAATTGTGGAGAAAATGTTCTTTTTACTGATAAAATCTTGAAAGAAAAAAGTTGTTACTTTAATTCATTTATTGCAGTACAAAAACCATACATGGAAAGAAGAACATATGCAACGCTTAAAGTTCATTGGCCAAATAAAAAGATAATTATAACGTCCTTCCCAATAGATTTTGAGAATTATCCTACTGAAGAAATTTCTAAAGATAATCTAATTAATATTATGGTTGGAGATTTGCAAAGAATTAAGATATATCCTAGTAAAGGATTTCAGATCTTCCAAGATATTCCTGAAGCGGTGTGGAATTCCTATGAAGAGTTAGTAAATTTAGGTTATACTAAACATTTAATCAAAGAATAGTTTCTAAAAGATGTTAGTGTCAGAAGTAATTTAAAGGGATTTCTTTGTAAGACAAATTATGAACGAAGAAGAACTTATCACAATCTTACGAACGGATGGAAGACGTGGACTTGCTCTTGATATAGATGATACCCTTTCCGACACCAACAAGTTTTGGTTTACAAACTTACAAAGATTATTTGGTAACCCTGAAAAATTAACACCCCAAGAAATGATTCAAAAATATCGTTATATACAAGAGGTGCCATATTGGCAGAATTCAGAAGTGCGTATGTGGATAAAAAAAACATATTAATTTTGATGAATTGCAAAGAATGATGGACCTTATTGACGGAGCGGTTGAACATGTTGCAATGGTTAACGATATAATTCCAATAGTTGCATATATAACTGCTCGACCAACGGGTGTTATATCAGGAACAACATTCTGGTTACGAAAACATGGCTTTCCAGAAGCGCCAGTTATAGCTCGACCACCAGAAGTAAATAAATATTCTAGTGATTGGAAAGCAGGAATTTTAGTGAGAGTATATCCTTTTGTTGTTGGTATTATTGATGATCATCCAAAATTAGTGCAATATCTTCCAGCTAATTATCAAAGAACACTTTTCCTCATTACGCACGACCATCATCCAAGAGATGACATTAAAATTGTATGTGGTATAGATTGGCTTACAATGTATGACAAGATACGAGGAAATGGTATAAAACCCTAGTTCACAACAACAATCAATATAAACTTTCTTCATCCTCAGAATAAACATGAAGTATGCACATCTTGCTGATCTCCATTTAGGCGCGTGGAGGGAAGAAAAAATGCGAATACTTTCCACGCACGCATTTCTAAACGCAGTTGATCAGTGTATAAAACAACACGTTGATTTTATTTTGTTTGCAGGAGATTTGTTTAACACGTCTCTTCCAGATTTGAACACGCTTAAAACTGTTACTAAAAAGTTGAAAGAGTTGCAGGATAAAAAGATTCCGATATATATCATTGCAGGCTCGCACGACTTTTCACCGTCAGGGAAAACGATGCTTGACGTTCTTGAACATGCAGGTCTTCTTGTTAATGTATGTAAAGGAAAAGTACAAGATAACGAATTACATTTATCATTTACCACCGATACAAACACGGGAGCAAAGATTACAGGCGTCCTGGGAAGAAGAGGACTCCTTGATAAGACATATTATACAACATTGCATAGAGAATCGTTAGAACAAGAACAAGGCTACAAAATTTTTATGTTTCATACTGCTGTAACAGAACTTATGCCCAAAGAGTTAGGGATGGTTGAATCGTTACCACTTTCATTCTTTCCAAAAAGATTTAATTATTATGCAGGTGGACATATTCATAACACAAAAAGAATTAATCCACCAGAATATGGTACAGTGACGTATCCCGGGGCACTATTTCCACACAACTTTCAGGAGATGGAAAAGTTTGGCCATGGAAATTATTATATTGTTACGGTTGAAGACGGAGTACAAACTGTTGAAGATGTTCCTGTTATTGTAAAACCCTGTACATCGCTTGAACTTGACTGTACAGGAAAATCTCCTGACGTCATTACGTTTGAGATTCTTGACAATTTTCAAGAGAAGGATATTATTGATACTGTCATAACCATCAAATTAAAAGGAACAATACGAAACGGCAAAGTATCAGACATTAATTTCACAGAGATATTCAAACAGTTATACGAAAAAGGAGCATATTTCATTATGAGAAATATGACAAGACTTAACTCGGAAGAGTTTGAAGAGATTAAAATCGTGCAGTCTAACCCAGAATTTGTTGAGAATGATATTATTAATGAACATCTTCAGCAAATGAAAACATTTGATAAAGAAACTGAGTTACATACAATACAATCACTTATGACAGTATTAAACACCACCAAAAAAGAAGGTGAGACTATAACTGATTTCCATACCAGAACAGAAACTGAGATTGATAGATTGTTACAGATGTAAAGTAACTATTTAGCTTTCTGAAGTTCCACAACTATTCTCGAGTATAGAAAAGTTTATTTACTTCTTTAGCTACTTTGTAGCTAATAT
>PCYB01000042.1 GCA_002762845.1 Candidatus Woesearchaeota archaeon CG10_big_fil_rev_8_21_14_0_10_36_11 | reverse complement strand
GGATAACACATTTACTCAAAGCGTGGTAGAAAAAGTTCTCGGACATCAAAAACTATTCAAAAGCTTTATAAATAACTTCCATTCCAACGTAGTCTATGACAACAATCATGCGAGTAAATCCAAATATCCTTATAGATAAGGCTACTGAAGAACTTAAAAAGCAAAAACTTGTCCAGCCACTTGAGTGGAGCCAATTTGTGAAGACAGGACATCATAAGCAACGATTGCCTGACAGTGAAGATTGGTGGTACGCACGATCTGCAGCAATACTTCGAAGCATTGCAAAACTTGGACCTATCGGTACGGAAAAGCTTAGAACAAAATATGGCGGGAAGAAAAATCGTGGACATAAACCAGACAAACAATTTAAAGCATCAGGATCAATCATACGAAAAATTTTACAGCAGTTAGAGAAAGCTGAATTAGTAAAACAAACTGAAAAAGGCGCTCATAAAGGTCGTGTTTTAACACCGAAAGGCGTTTCATTTCTAGATAAGATTGCTGTCCAGATTGCAAAAAAGAAAGAATAAATACAATGGCAACACATAAACATCCATCACGGAAAAAGCGGTTAATTAAACTTAGTAATCAAACGAAATGGGCGCCGTTTTGGACAGTGTTTAAGATTTATGGAAAAGGTCGACGAGTACATCCATCACGGCATACTGATGTCAAAAGAAGTTGGCGACGAACGAAAACAAAAGCATAAACAATGGCAAAAAAGAAAGAAGAAGCAAAACTTGAACGGGTATATACGGTCCCTCTACGAAAAGAATATCAGAAAGTACCTCGATGGAGACGGACAAAAAAAGCAGTTAAGGCTCTTCAGGAATTCCTTGCAAAACATATGAAATCTGATAATGTTAAGATTAGTTCAGAATTGAACGATGAATTATGGAAGCATGGAATTAAAAATCCACCACATCATGTTAAAGTTACAGTAACAAAAGATAAAGATGGTGTTGTGAAAGCAGAACTTTTTGGTGAGAAGAAAGGAAAAAAAACTGAAAAGAAAGTTGAAAAGAAGGAAGAAGTTAAAGATGTTCCAAAGGGAGTTAAAACTGAAGAAGCAGTAAAGGAAGTACATGAAGAAAAGTCTGAAGAAGTACCAGTAGAACAATAAAAAGTATTTTTTTGATAAAGTTTTTTAAAGAATTCTAGACAAACAACACTTCTTATGGACAAAAAACAGATTTTTGTAAAGAAAGAGGCAATTGGTACATATGGAAAGAAGCCAGAAGAACGGACAACCGATGAACTTATTCAGTACGGTGTTGTTAACATTGACAAGAATGCGGGACCGACGTCACACCAAACGTCTGATTATGTAAAGAAAATATTGCATATTACAAAAGCTGGTCACTCCGGAACCTTAGATCCGGGAGTTACAGGCGTCCAGCCTATTGCGTTAGGAAGAGCGACACGAGTAACACAATTCCTTCTTACAGCACCAAAAGAGTATGTGTGTATAATGCACATTCACAAAGATATTGACGAGAGTATTGTCCGTGAGGGCGTGAAAAAGTTTATTGGAAAGATTCAACAATTACCTCCCGTAAAAAGTGCAATTAAACGGCAGTTAAGAACACGAGAAATATATGAATTTGAAATATTTGAGATTAAAGGGCGGGACGTTCTTTTCAGAGTACAGTGCCAAGCGGGAACGTACATTAGAAAGTTGGTTCATGATATTGGTCAAGAATTAAAAATTGGTGCACATATGGTAGAACTGCGACGTACGCAAGCAGGACCATTTACAGAAAAAGATAACCTTATCACTTTAAACGATTTACAGGATGCGTATTATATATACAAAGTAGAAAATAATGAAAAGTACTTACGATATTGTATTCATCCGATTGAACGTGCTGTTGAAAAATTATCAAAATGTTGGATTTTAGACACAACGTTAGAAAGTGTTTCTCACGGAAGGGATATAGCCATTCCCGGTATCAGTAAGCTCGAGAATTTTAAGAAAGGAGAAACTATTGCTGTAATGTCGCTTAAAGATGAGCTTGTATGTATAGGAGAAGCATTGATGTCTGGTGTTGAAGTTAACACAAAAGAAAAAGGGTTAGCTATTGCAACACAAAAAGTGTTTATGCTGCCTCTTTCTGGACCGATTCTTCCTCGAGAATAAAATGACGATATTCTGCGTCAAGAAGTCTTTTTTGTCTATAAACCTCTTCTTTTGCTGCCAGTGTTTTATTAACTAATTCAATAAATGCTGCAAGGGTGCTATTATCTGACATACTTGTAAGAATAACGTTACTATTTCCTACGAACCATTCATGGATATTTTTTAGAAGTGAAGTGGGAACTGATTTTTTGTTCTTGTGTGATTCAAGTGTATCATAAAAATCGTGTGTTTGGTCAGAGATACGATGAACTGTGTGTTCGTCAGATTCTATTCCTGCTTGTTCTTTTTCCATACGTACACGTAATGTACCGTTGATTCGTTGTAGGTCATTAATTAAACCAATACGTCTATTCAATATTGCTCCTTTTTTTGTTTGATCAAGATGTTCACCTTTCTTGAACGATTGTCTAAGTGTATAATATTCCTTGAGGATAATTCTTTTTTCTTGAGTAAGTGTTTTATTCTCATCCCCTATTTTCTCCCCAATAGTGTCCAATAATTCTCTGTCTTGATGTAACACTTTCAATTCTGATTCAAATAATGTGCTAAATGCGCCAAGGTAATCTACAATAACTTTAGTACTAGTTGACATTCTTTTTTTTATAGAATTTGTATGAGTTTCTTTTGTGTGCGCACCAAGAAAATGTAAAAAACTATGTAAGAGTGTAATGAAACGATTGAGATATGTTTCAATATCTTTTCTAAATGATATTAACTTTTTTTCTGAACGTTTCAGTTTCTGGCCAAGAACATCCTCGTTAAGGAACTGTTTCATTTCTTTCCGTTCACGACGACGTTCTTTTCTTTCCAGACGTACCTGTCTTTTCAAGTCACGTTCCTCGTCAGTATCGCTGATGGCCTTTCCTTTATGTTTCATAACCGAAATAACTATTATGATAAGAAATAAAATAATCCCTACAAAAATAATTGTACCCAGAGATGAAGAAACTCCTATACTTTCAAACAACACTTCTAACACCATACCAACAAATAACAGAACAGAACTTATAAATTTAACTCAGCTCAACGACCATCCCTTCCCATCCAGGATTAATAACTTTTGTTTTATCAATAGTATCCATTTCGCCGGCAGTTTCATGCATATGGCCACTTATTGCTAATTTAGGTTTTACTCGTTCAATAAATTTCCGATAATCTTTGTTTCCTGCATGATGTTTATCCAATTTGTCAAGTTTTGTTCCAAACGCAGGACCGTGGGTTATAAGTACTATTTTCTCCCCATTATATTTCCCGTACCATTCGCGAGCAACCTGCCTAAATTCAGGATCTTCATGTGCAAAACCGCCACCACCATACCCGCAGAAAATATATCCATTCTTTTTGAACACGTTTGTATGAAAATCTATACAGTTGTCGAAATGGGACATAACGTCTCTAAACTTTGTATCGGGTTCTTCATGATTACCAGGAATCATGTAAAACTTTTTTCCAAGTTTGTTGAACTGTTCCAGTGCATCAAGAAGACCTTTTCCAAAATCTGAAACATCGCCCGCACAAATAATAAATTCAACGTCATCTTCACTCGCTCGTTTGAGTAGTGCATTCAGATATTTTTTATTATTATGTACATCTGCGAACACAAGAAATTTCATTTACACAAAACCTCCACAACACATTCATGCAATCGTGTCTGTTGTTGTTTTTTCTTCAGTTTTTTCTTCAACAGGTACATTCTGCACTTTGCCTTTGAGAGAGATTGATCTCATTGTAACTTCTTTCATTGGACACACTTTGTGAAGTTTCTTTTTCAACACACTTTGAACTTTGTATCCAACAACATTACTGATAAACGTGTCTAAATCTCCCTGCAAGACTTCTTTCTCTAACAAATCGTGAAGTTGTTTTCTCAACTCTGTCTTTGCTGAATGTTGAATTTTATTTCGTGAAACCATTAACGCTTTTACGATTACTTTCTGGCCATCTTTTGTTGTAAGAACAAAGTGGTCGTCTATTCGAGCAGTATTCTTTCTCACGAGCCTTTTTACAAACGCAGGAGATAATCCAAATCCAATCGTGGCCGTTTCAAAGACACCATTTCTAAACGAGGTAATTATAAATTTTGTGAACGCATTTTGATCTTTAACATTTCCAGTCAGATCACGTAGATTAACGTTACAAACTCTTCCGATTGCACTCTCGGTCGTTGCTATATACGTTTCTCCAATTTCTCTATTACTAAATAGTCTAGGAGCAAGAATTTTGTACCATGTTTTTCGTTTTGTCTGTACTCGACTAACTTTCTTAACAACTTGTTTTGCCATTTTTGTGTGTGTAAGCCCGGATTATGTGATTAGATACCTGAATACAGCTCTGTATTGGGGGTTATTTAAAAAGGTTATTGAAAAAATGGAGCTTTTTCATAAAACGCCCAAGAGAGTACAGTTTTTCTACTATGGGTTTTAGTCTGTTTTTTAAGAAACGCAGTATATCTTATACTTGTATTTAACAAAATCAAGAACCACCAGTCAATAGACGTGGTGGTATGATTAATTAGCTAACAAAAGCTGTTAACCGGTACTGCTTTGCTTGATCTCTA
>PCYB01000027.1 GCA_002762845.1 Candidatus Woesearchaeota archaeon CG10_big_fil_rev_8_21_14_0_10_36_11 | reverse complement strand
GTTGTAGAAACAGCAAGACTACAGAAGCAGAACCCGCTTCTGTTTATGCATCAAATCATCGCTTCAGAAAGGTAAAGTATTACTATTTCCCATTCTCTAATTTTTCTCGTAAATGAACTATCTGTGCATAATACTGTTGTTTCGTTGCCTCAGGGAGTTTTTGATAATGAGTGTACGCATTTTCATACGCTTCTTTTTGTTGTGCAATGTCGCCATGTTCTGTTTTATCCAAAGATTGTTGCATACGCTTCTCAGCACGCAATTGTTCTTCCACAGTATCACGTACTTGGGTTACACCAACATAGAAATTCCGCTTCTGTTTTTCAGACAATTTTAAATACAGTTCATAAATGTTAAGATATACTTCTTTATTATCTTCTACGGATCGTGCCGGATTAAACTTTGTAATATTTTTGCGTAATTTCTTTACTGGGAAAACGATACGAACGTACAAAAATATTCCCCCAAGAAGTGAAATGATCGCAAGACCGAGCGCGATACTACGAGACAGAGTATCTTCTCGTAAAATGGCGAGAACAACGGCAACAATAAATGCCATCCCAACAAAAAGTAATGATATTTCTCCTTTTTTATGCGTCATTTTAGTTTTCTACCTCTAAAGTGATGCTCAGAAATGTTTTTATTTTTGCAGGTGTCATTTTTTTATTTAAAGTATAATGAAAATAGTGTGTTTTTTACATCGTTGATTTTTATTCTTTCTTGTTTTGTTGTATCTCTGTCCCGAATTGTAACCGAATCGTCTTCAAGAGAATCAAAGTCTACTGTAATACAATATCGAACGCCAACCTCATCTGCTCTGGCATACCGTCGTCCGACCGATGACGTTTGATCGTAAAAACAAGAGTAACAATTTTTAATTGAATCGTACAATTCTTCCGCTTTCCGTACAAGTTCTGGTTTGTTTTTCACTAAAGGAAATATTGCACAAAAAAATGGTGTCAGTTTTGATGATAATTGTAACACAACATTTCCACGCAGTGTATCTTCAGTATATGCAACATCAAGTAACGCATAGACACTCCTATCAACCCCTACACTTATCTCCAAAACGTGTGGAATAAATCGTTTTCCAGAATCTTCATCAAGAACTTCCATTTTTTCTTTTGAGACGTGTTGATGGCCTGCGAGGTCATGATCTGTTCTATAATGAAGACCACCAATTTCCGTAAAGCCATATTCAGTAAGGTCTATTTCAATATCAAAATGGTATTTGTTATAGAATGCTTTTTCTGTATCATCTAATTGGTACAACCGAAACTTTTCCGGAGGTATTTGTAGTTCGTCAAGATAAAATTGTTGAACTTTTACGAGATGATACACATAAAATTGTGGCAACTTGTGCTTTATCAGTTCTGCAGCAGTTCTTCCAACAACTTTTCCTTTCTTTCTATCATCAACAAGAAGCGTTCGCAACGTATAATTCTTGACAGAATCAAAATCCGGATGAGTGTTGATAATGTGTGGATTAAAAAATATCTGTAATTCAGCTTGTGTAAATTCTCTCTGTCGTAACGTTAAGTTCCTTGGAGATATTTCGTTCCGGAACGCTTTTCCTATTATTGCAAGTCCCAGCGGTAATTTCTTACGAAGGATTTCATATTGTAATTTAAAATTCACGTACGGTGATTGTGCAGTTTCCGGTCGTAAAAATGACTTTTGTGACATTCCAACACCCGCATGAACTGGAAACATCATATTGATAATAGTGACTGGCTGAAATTGAGCTTTACATTGTGGACATATTAACCCATGTTTTGCGATGATGGCGGTTAGTTGTTCAGGAGAAATGCCTTCACATCGTTTCTTTGTTGCATCTTCAATGAGATGGTCAGCACGTTCCGTAAAGTCACATTGTGAACATTTTACAACAGGATCAACAAAATTTTCTAAATGGCCAGATGCTTTGAACACATTTTCATGCATGATTTGCGCAGTCTCAATTTCATAAAAATTGTCGTTAAGTGTAAGAAAAAACTTTCTCCATACATCTTCAAAGTTATGTTTTAGTTTCGTTCCAAGGTGACCATAATCATAAAAACCTGCCAGTCCACCATAAATCTCTGAGGATTGATAGACAAACCCTTTCTTTTTAAGAAACGATGCAAACTCTTTTGTTGTAACCACCATTTTATCTGTTATAGATGATGGGTTTATTAAGTTTTTTGTTCATTACTTCTGTTTACTTTCTCAACCACCCTACTTCATCATCACTTAAACCTAATTCCGTGGCGACAGAAGAGTCACGAGCAGCAATTTCCTTCAAATATGGTATCTGTTCAAGCGCAACTTTTGTAGAAACGTACGTTGCAACGGCATATTTTGCAGCAATATCTTTCTTCTTTGCGTTCTGCATCTTTGCTTGCCACATTCTAAGGAACCGCATTGTCGGCTTGTACTGGACAAACGCAGGATTCTTTTCATCTTTCGCTGTTGATATGCCTGCAGTTAACAAATTAGAAATATACACAAGGAACCGCCAATGTTGCCATCGCCGAATCCTTCCGTTGAATACATCTGCTCGAGAAAGATGTTCGTATGCTCTTGATAATGCGACTGGTGTTGTATACTCTTTTGGAAGGTTATTGTCCATCCAAAAAAACACGTCTTGAATATCAACATCAATATCGTCAAGGGCAGAAAGTGCATTTTCCGCAGATGACGATTTAAAGATGATAGCTAACGCTTTCAGGATAGAATCTGTTCGTTTTCTATCAGAAAGAGACGTTACATCATCAAACACAATGCTTCCTTTTGCAGCACACAACTGTAAATCTATCAACGCTGCCCGCATATCTCCTGCAACTTGCCGTGATAGGCTGTTAATTGCTTTTTCTTCAAACGTAATATTTTCCTGCTCACTCACCCATTTAAGTGTATGAGCAATAATAGTGTGGTCTAATGCATGATATTCAACCATGTGACACATGTTTCGTAACGATTTAAATTTCTGGTCAAACGGATCGTTTGCTGTTAGAATAACTGGAAATGTTGACTTTTCAATAGCTTTTACCAATGTTGGTATGCACCCCCTATCTTTAATTCCAGAGATGTTATCAATTTCGTCTAACAGAATAATTTTTGGTGTGAAAAATAATGACTGTTGTCCTAATGCCGAATCGAGGAACGATTTTATACTTTCTGCGTTCCGTATGTCTGAAGAATTACTTTCAAGAATGTCATACTTCAACTCATGTGCAAGTGCATATACAGATGATGTCTTTCCTACACCAACAGGACCGTACAGTAAAATAGCTTTATTCTTTTGCTGTTTGTAGTTTATAATAAAATCCTTCAATTGCGATACTGCAATATCCTGACCAAATATTTGTGACGAGTTTTTCGGTGCATATTTTAATGTAAAAAGTGTCATGTAATATTCAAAACAGTTTGTGTTTTAATAGTTTGTGGTGCTTGTGTGAAATTACATATAAAACTCAGAGAATCGAGTGTATCTTTCTCTTTGATCAGAAATGAAGGTTACATTTTGCTTTTCTTTATCAAGTGCTTTAAGTAAAGTAATAAGAATGCCAGTGATATTTTTCATCTTCCCTGGATAAATTCTTATTCTTGACATAACTTCAAATCCTGCTGTCTCTTTTGTTGATTCTTCCTCCCCATAGTCAATATCAGAACAAATAATAGAAATATTTGTTTTTTCATCGACAACACTAAAGCTATAGCTATTTAGTTTTTCAGATTGTGGAAGTAAATTTGCCACCCTATCATCGTAACCATTTAAAGCGTAACCGAAATTTAATAATGCTTCTTCTATTTCCATAGCATCTGTTGAGATATAACCCTCAATATAATTATTACAATTGGCAACAATATCTTCAACACGTCCTTGTGGATTTCTCATAACAACAAAATAAAAAGCCCGTTATTTGTGAAGTTTACCACTTTTTAGATATAACATTTTCAACAACAACAATCTATATAAAGCACTACCCTTACAAAAAAGTACCGGGTGATATGATGCAACTCGGACTAACATTTTCTGACGTCCTTTTGGTACCAAAAAGAACTCCGTTAACGTCAAGGGGCGAAGCAAACGTACAAACGCGGTTCACAAAGAACATTCAGCTTAACATTCCTCTTGTCAGTTCCAACATGGCCACAGTAACAGAACATAAAATGGCAATAGCGTTAGCCAGAGAGGGTGGATTAGGAATAATTCATCAGTTTTGTTCTGTTGAAGAGCAAGTACAGGAAATTAAAAAAGTTAAACGAGTTACAAGTTATATGGTTGAGAATCCGATTGCTGTGAGTCCAAGAGTAACGATTAAAGAAGCTGTTGATATTATGGAAGCGGAAGGAGTGACAAGTCTTCTTGTAGTCATGGGAACACAACTTATTGGAATTTTCACATGTAAAGATTATCAGTTTGAAGACGATTTGAATAGAAATATTACAGAAGTTATGACACCTAAAAACCGGCTGATAACGTCATATCCCGGCGTAAGCTTGGAAGAAGCAAAAAGGATTCTTCATCAACATCGAATCGAAAAACTTCCACTTGTTGAAAATGGTGAACTGAAAGGTCTTATAACAACAAAAGATATTTTAAAATTAGAAAACTGGCCAAACGCTGCACGAGACGCGAAAGGAAAATTGCGTGTTGGTGCTGCGATAGGTGTTAAAGATGCTGTTGAACGAGCACGAGAATTAATTAGTGCTGGTGTTGATGTTTTAGTATTAGATGTTGCACACGCACACTCAGATTTTGTAATTCAACAATTAAAAGAACTTAAAAAAAACTTTTCTATTGACATTATGGTGGGAAACATTGCAACAGCGGATGCTGCACGTGAACTCTGTGAAGCTGGCGCGGACGGCCTCAAAGTAGGTATAGGTCCATCACCAGTTTGTACAACCCGCATCATTGCTGGTGCAGGAATTCCGCAATTAACGGCCATTATAGACGTTGCACGTATTGCAAAGGAATATAACGTTCCCATTACTGCTGATGGAGGAATGAAAAGTTCAGGCGACGTTGCAAAAGCCCTTGCTGCTGGCGCACATACAATTTATTCAGGAACATTATTTGCAGGAACAAAAGAAGCTCCGGGAGTTGTTATTTTTAAAGACGGAAAGAGATTTAAGAAATATAGTGGCAGTGCATCATACGAAAGTAGTCATGCACGGAAAGAATCTCAGAATGGAACAAAAATTCAAAAACGTATGGAGGTGTTTGTTGAAGGCGTTTCTTCGTTGGTTGATTATAGGGGCGCAGTGCAAGGTATAATCAAAAGCATTGTTAAAGGTGTACAAAGCGCAATCAGTTATTGCGGTGCACGGAACATTGAGCAAATGCATAAGAATGCTGAGTTCATTCAGATAACGTCTTCTGGATGGGAAGAAAGTAAAGGTCGTGGAAAAGAATTGAGCGAATAAGATTATTTTTTGTACAATCACATTTTTAAATAATCGCCCTTTCCCACTATCAATATGGAGCTCCCTACAAGATATGATCCTAAAGAATCAGAACCAAAATGGCGGAAATTCTGGGAAGAGAATAAAACGTATGCGTTTGATACAACGAAAGGGACAAATATATTTTCTATCGATACGCCCCCACCATACGCATCTGCAGGTCATCTTCATGTAGGACACGGTATGCATTATTCCCAATTTGAATTTATTGCACGATTTCAGCGAATGCGCGGTAAAAATGTGTTTTTTCCAATGGGATATGATGATAATGGGCTACCAACAGAACGGTTTGTAGAAAAAAAACATAATATTAACAAATCAAAAATTACACGAAAAGATTTCATCAAACTCTGTTTAGAAGAAACTAAAAAAGCGGGAAAAACGTATTATGATTTATTTACAAGTTTGGGTTTTTCTATTGATTGGAATTTGTTGTACCAGACAATTGGCGAGAAAGCACAACGTGTTGCACAGAAGTCGTTCATTGACCTTTACAATAAAGGAAGATTAGAACGCGTAGATCAGCCAACAACGTGGTGTACAACGTGCCAAACAACAATTGCTCAGGCAGACTTTGAAAATGTAAATATACAATCGCATTTTAATGATATCATTTTTAAGTCCGAAGGTAAAGATCTTATAATAGCAACAACAAGACCAGAACTTTTACCAGCATGTGTCGCATTATTTTACCATCCTGAAGATAAACGATACGTAAAACTTAAAGGAAAGTCTGCAAAAGTCCCATTGTTTAATTATGACGTTCCAATATTAGAAGATGAAAGTGTAGCGAAAGATAAAGGAACGGGATTGATGATGGTATGTACGTTTGGCGATAAAGAAGATATTGAAAAGTGGTACAAATACAAACTTCCATTACGTGTTGTCCTTACAGAAGAAGGAAGGATGAATGAACTAGCACAAAAATATCATCGTATGAAAATCAAAGAAGCGCGAGAAGAAATCTTAAACGACCTCAAACTGAATGGTCTCTTACGTAAACAGGAACAAATAACACACCCTGTAAATGTTCACGAACGTTGTGGAACAGAACTTGAATTTTTAAAAAAACCACAATGGCAGATTAAAGTTCTTGACAAAAAAGAAGAACTTATTGAAATTGCACAAAAAATTAATTGGTATCCTGAACATATGAAAGTTCGGTATGAACATTGGGTGAAAAATTTACAATGGAATTGGGGCATTTCTCGGCAAAGATATTATGGTGTTCCGTTTCCAGTATGGTATTGTACAGGTTGTAACGCAGTACTTTTACCAAAAGAAGATGCTCTCCCTGTAGACCCACGAGAAAATGAATATAAAGGAAAATGTTCGTGTGGCTCAACACAGATTCAACCCGAAATGGACGTTATGGACACATGGATGACATCGTCATTAACGCCAGAAATTAACACTAACTGGGGAGGAAAAGAGGAAAAGAAAGGATTTCTTCCAATGTCATTACGGCCGCAAGGACATGACATTATCAGAACATGGGCATTTTACACCATTGTGAAGTCGTATTATCACTTTAATGATATTCCCTGGAAAGATATTATGATTTCTGGCCATGGACAAGATCCTCATGGACAGAAAATGTCAAAAAGTAAAGGAAATTTTGTCATTGCGCAAGACACCATACAAAAATATTCTGCTGATGCATTCCGTTTTTGGGCAGCGTCAGTGAAGTTGGGGGACGATTTGCCGTACCAAGAAAAAGATGTCCTTACAGGCCAAAAGTTTGCTAATAAACTATGGAACGCATCAAAGTTTAGCATTATGCACCTTGAGGATTATGAATCTACTACGAGCAATCCAACAGAAACGTTTGATATATGGATTCTCAGTAAACTACACAAACTCATTAAAGAATGTACTGAACATTTTGAGAAGTATGAGTATAGTAAAACGAAATCAGAAGTTGAAAAATTCTTTTGGCACATTTTTTGTGATCAGTACCTTGAACTTGTAAAAGATAGATTGTACAATCCAGCCGTTCGAGGAAATGAAGCGCGAACAAGTGCCCAACACACCCTTTATGAAACTCTCATTAGTATTCTTAAGATGATGGCCCCCATTATGCCACATATTACGGAAGAGATATATCACATTTATTTTGCAGAAAAAGAGCGATGTTCAAGCATCCACACTTCACAATGGCCACAGTATAAAGAACAGTCACTACGTGGCGATATTGAACTTGTTGGTGATATGGGAATTGACATAATAAACTCAATACGAAAGTATAAATCAGAAAATCAACTGTCAATGAAAGAAGAATTATCAACCCTTATCCTTGTGAGTGAGGAAAATGAGTTCCAAGCTATGATTACAACTATTGAAAAAGACTTGAAAGCTGTTTGTAAAATAAAAGAAATAGTATTTTCTGGAGAAACATCAATAGAAACGGAAAAGTTTGGTATTGCCGTTGGTATTGTAAAATAGACTTATTTTAGCATAAAATTGCGAAACATTTTTAAGGGAACAAACAAGAATAGGAAGAAGAGGGCGTAAATCACGTTCTAATTAAAATATACTCGAGGTGTGTAACAATGGAAGCATATTGTGTTAAATGTAAAGCAAAACAACAGATGAAAGATGGAAAAGAAGTTCCAATGAAAGGAAAAGGTGGCGTTGAACGAAGAGCAATGAAAGGTGTCTGCCCAAAGTGTGGAACAACAATGTTCAGAATTCTTGGAAGTAAAAAATAAGAATTTTCATTTTTTTTCCTATTTTTATAGTGAACAACAAGATTTTTTCAAACAATCGCTCTTTGCATACATCCCGTTGAGTATAAAACAAAACATTCTTAAACAAAAAAGTATTACTAAAAACTAGAGATGATAGAATATTATTTACCTTTACTCCTTGCACTCTTGATCGGGGCGACATATTATTTAAGTAACAAGTTTAACTTTAAGAAAAGATCGTACCACCACAAGATTGTTTCTTTTTCGGCAGGAGTTTCAATTACATACGTTTTATTAGAACTTTTTCCTGCATTCACGGAAAGGGTCCTTTTCCTTAACAAATACTTTTTTATTTCTGTCCTTGTTGGATTTATTGCACATCACTTTATTGAGAAATATATTTATCAACATATACGAAAAGATGAACTTGTAAAGACACTTTCATTAGAGGATAACGTATTTTCATACGCATACCATATTATTCTTGGTATTCTCCTGGTTATATTTATTAAAGAGAGCATTACAAAAGGAATACTTTTCTTTATCCCAGTTGTATCTTTTACGTTTGTAAGTATGTTACCAACGGAACCACACGTATCAACAAAAAAGGCAATTATACTTGCAAGTTCAACACTTATTGGAACACTTTTTGCGACATTCATATGGACTTCATATCAGTTATGGATAGAAACATTACTGATAGGAATTGTTTTAGGAATACTGTTATATACAGTTATTCGACACCATATACCATTTGGGAAAAAAGGAAGAATAGGATACTTCACAATAGGTTTTGTTTTATACTCATTATTGATAATTGCAAGTTGGTATATATAAAATTAGAGAAGATTATTTTGAATTTACTTTTTACAGAGTTTAAGTATTTTTTGGGATATGTGGGTTGCACTCAGCCCATACTTATCCCATAACTCGCCAGGTTGACCTGACTCACCAAAGGTATCAGAAACACCAACAAAATCAACTTTACAGGGGTGCTGTACAGATAATAACTCGGCTATTGCAGAACATAACCCCCCACTAACTTGATGGTCTTGTACAACCAATACTTTATTAGTTTTTGTAACGGATCTTAAAATTGTTTTTGTATCAAGTGGTTTAATGGTATGACAATTAATTATTTCTGGTTTAAAATTGAGTTTTGCGTTCAACACTTCATTCAATATTGGGCCGGAACCAATTACTGTTACTTTTGTTCCTTTTTGTAAAAGTTGAGCTTTTCCAATTTTAAATGAGCATTTTGGTAATGGAAGAGATTTTGTTCGATGTAACCGCAAGTACACGGGACCTTTATGCTTAGCAATGGCACGTGTTGCTTGAACGGCCTGTTCATAATCACCAGGTTCAATTATTGTCATGCCTGGAAGTGAACGAAGAGCAGCAACATCCTCTAACGCTTGATGAGATGCGCCATCAGCACCCGTACTCAAACCACAATGTGTAGCGACAAGTTTAACATTTGCTTTATTATAACAAACAGACATTCTTATTTGGTCAAGACACCGCATAGGAAGAAAAACACCAAATGACGATGCAAAAGGAATAAATCCTTCCAACGCAAAACCAGCTGCCATAGAAATCATGTTTTGTTCAGCAACACCACATTGAAAGAACCGCGAGGGATATTTTTGAGCAAAATGTGTTACTTGTGTTGATTCGTTTAAATCTGCACATAACGCAATAACTTTTTTGTTTTTACCCAATTCTAATAAAGCCTTGCCATACCCTTGACGCGTAGATTTCTGTTCAACCATTGTATGTACCTAATTCTTTGAGTGCACGTTTTGCATCTTCACCTTGAGGAACTTTACCATGCCATTCAAACGTGTGTTCCATAAAAGAAACGCCTTTGCCAGGAATAGTATTAGCGATAATACATACCGGTCGATCGATTTTTTGTGCTTTTGTAAGAGTAGAAATTATTTGTTTGAAATTGTGACCATTAATTTCAAACACTTTCCAATTATGAGTTTGGTACTTCTTTTTGAGCGAGCCTAACGGCCAGACATCATTGGTATATCCAGAGATTTGAATGTTATTTCTGTCGATAATATTAATTAAATTGTTCAGTTTATATTTCTGTGCAGCATTGATTGCTTCCCATGTTGAACCCTCGTCATGTTCACCGTCACTCGAGATGCAATAAACTGTATGTTTTTGGGAATTCAATTTGGCAGCTAACGCCATTCCAACAGCTACTCCCAAACCCTGACCTAAAGATGCAGTCGAGAGTTCAAGTGCAGGTAAATCTATTTTACTTGGATGTCCCTGTAACCGTGTTCCTAGTTTTCGCAACGTCATGAGTTCTTGTTTTGGAAAATAGCCTGCATTTGCCATCGTCGCATACAGTACAGGACAAATATGACCATTGGAAAGAATTACCCTATCACGATTGTTCCACCGTAGTTTCTTAGGATCATGCGTAAGGATAGTAAAATAAAGGGCGGTAAAAATGTCTGCCATACCTAACGGTCCCGCAGAATGTCCAGATTTCGCTTCAATCAACGACTTTATAATGTCCTGTCGGATAGTATTTGCCATTAATTGAAGATCTTTAACGTTTGTTAATGTCTTCATTCTTCCCCTTTTTTGTATTTATTGAAAAGAGAATAGTTTTAATAAATGTTTCCGTTACGTACAAAATTATAAAGACATGGTAAGTGTTATTTTTTCCACAAAATATACGATAGAACAAAACTGATTATTGTTAAAATATGGACGTATGTACATATGATACAAATTGTTTTTAATTGAATCTCCGCAAAAATGAAGTACGCGACGAAGACAACTCCAAGAATGGTCCATGAAAAAATTTCCCGCGCATACTTTTTATTCGTAAACAATGTTATCGTGAGAAAGCCTAACATAACAAACCATGCAATACCTAAAAGAGCAACAGGAATGCCAAATATTTTTGAATATACACTTGTTGTTACTAAAGAACATGAATCTTCTTCCCCAATGACACAAACACTTCCATCTGTTGGAGGGTTATAATGTGTATATGTTAAATATCCAGATAAAAATATTCCTAGTAATGATATAACAATCAAACTATACAAAACGATTTTTCGTTTGTTCATAACTTTCATAAACTAAGATATTTCTTAATAAATGTTTTGTTTGTGGGAGATATAAATTTAATAAGACTATTTCTTTTTTATTGTATATCCTTCTGCTGAATCTTCAATATCATACCCCAAACTGTTAATTTCGTCGCGTAATTTGTCTGATGTTGTCCAATCTTTGTTTTGTCGAGCTTGTAATCTTTCTTTCGCAAGTTTCGTAATGTCTTGAGGAATCTTATCTTTCTTTATACCTTTCAAACCTAAACCAAGAACCTCATCAAATAATATTAAAGTAGCATACAAATCATTACTTTTAAGTTTTTTATCTTTAAACACATCCCAAACAATCGCTAACGCATTTGGTGTATTAAGATCATTATTTATTTCTTTCATAAATTGAGTAGAATATTTTGTCGGCACTTTGCCGACAGTACTCTTATGTTCTAACACTTTATCGAACAATCTTGTACGGGCGTTCTTTGCACTTTCTAACGCATCCCAACTAAACATTAATGGTTTTCTATAGTGGGTGCCTAAACAGAAATAACGGTAGTCAAGAGGATGGAAGCCTTTTTCTTCAAGCGTTTGTAACGTAATAAAATTATCACCTGACTTTGCCATCTTTTCTCCTTTGCTCAACACCAAGAATTCATTATGTAACCAATATTTCACCCACGGTTTTGTTCCAGTAGCAGATTCTGATTGTGCAATTTCATTCGTATGGTGAACAGGAATATGATCAATACCACCACAATGAATATCAAATTGTTTTCCTAAATATTTCATGGACATAGCAGAACATTCAATGTGCCACCCAGGATACCCTTCTCCCCAAGGGGATTTCCATTTCATTCCCTGATCCTGAAATTTAGATTTGGTAAACCACAACACAAAATCATGTTTATTTTTTTTGTTTTTATCTTCTTCCACTCTTTCTTGAGTATCTGCTTCCAAGTCTAATTTTACTAATTTCCCATAATCTTTCAGTTTAGAAGTATCAAAGTAAACATTGCCACCGACTAGATATGTAAACCCTTTCTTTTCAAGAGTTTGTATTAATTCAATTTGGTCAGTAATATGATCTGTTGCTTTACACCAAACAGTTGGCTCAAGAATTATTAATCTCTTAATATCCTCTTTAAACGATTTTGTATAAAACTCTGCAATTTCATATACAGTTTTCTTTTCTCTTTTTGCTCCTTTGAGCATTTTATCTTCACCACTATCAGCATCTGACGTAAGATGACCAACATCAGTTATGTTCATAACATGTTTAACTTTAAATTTATTAAATTCAAGAACGCGCCGTAGAATATCTTCAAAGATATAACTGCGGAGGTTACCAATGTGTGCATAATTATACACAGTTGGACCACAACAATACATTCCGACAGAACTTTTCTTTAATGAAACAAATGATTCTTTCTTTCTGGTTAATGTGTTATATAATGTAAGTACCATCATCTTTCAATCTTTTTCAGATTTTTCCACCAGTCGTTTGAACTTGTCGATTCAATCTCTTTCAACAATTTCTTTGCAGATTCGGTTTTAATAACTTTCCAGATATTATCAATCCAGTTTTGTGCATCTTTATATCCGATTTCAATATATTCTTTTGCTTGGAACGCATTCTCGAGCAAATCAGCATCTCGTGCAACTATTGATTCTTTTGTTTGCTGCCGCTGAAACTCTTCATGAAACAAAAACATACTCTTTCCAATATCGCCAAGAGTTTCTGTCTGTTCTTTATGTGCTTTTGTTTCAGCAGTTTTGAAATCAATATATCGATGACCTACTTTATGTAAATCGTTCAGTCGTGCTTCGTGAAGATCGTTAAATAATGCCATTAATGTTACTTTATGAACATCAACATGTTCTAAGTTAGCTAACAGGTAGCCAATGACTCCTGCACGGAAACTATGTTCAGCAACATTTTCTGGATCCTTTACGTTAATTATCCACCAGCCACTCCGTTTAACATTCTTCAAAGTTCCCAATTCAAAAAGAAAATTAGTAAGTTGTTTCATATTAGAAGAGAGTGCGGGGAGTATTTATTAATCTTTTGAGAATTATGGTTGATACAACATTCTGTGTGGAGTTGCGCACAAGATTGTTTCAAGATATTGACGAATTTGTGTGTAATATCGTACATCAAGTGTCCCTCTTCTCGACTCTTGTCGTAGATTTTGCATCACCACGTTAAGTTTTCCTTGTTCTCGAAACGAAAACCCGCGGATTTGAAGACTATCTTTTTCAATACGACGTGCCGTTGCTGGAAGTGTACTTGGCACGAGAATAATGTCACCACCACGATCAATGTTTTTATCCCAAACAGTTATTCTTGGTGCATATGGGGCACCCCCACCAAAAATCCTTTCATTTGAATGAACCCCATACAAACGCGTAGATGCTTCATGAACACCAGCGTTATAGTTTTGTTCAGATTCCCATTCTTTTCCGGGAGATGGGCCACGTCTTAAAATATGACGAAGAGCAATACTTGTGGGTGGTATAACTTTATAGTATGTTGAATCAACATTACCTTTGTACAGAAAGCGAACGATGTGCGAACATAACTGTTCCCTTTCTTCACCAAGAATCTTTGGTCCAAAAGAATCCCACCCTATTTCGTCTCTAAGCATATCCTCGACAGGAGTATCTCCATCGTCACAGAAAATACTCGCAATGTTCCAAAAATGTAAGCCAATAGCGATTCCTTTTTCAGAAACTCTTTGTGAATAAGGTAATGATAAAGATGTATGTAAATATTCAACCGCTAACACTTGAACGAGACGTTTTTCAAAATCTAAAAGTGAAATGTCTGCCCCTTGTTGAACTTTTTCAGAAACTCTTGCCACCGCATAAAAGTCATTAATATTGAAATGACTATTCCCACCATCAATATGTACTGTGATTTCAACCATTGAAAACTGGTAAAGACGCGCTCTTCTTTTAAACTTTGTGTAAATATTACTACCTTAGAATAACACACTCAGAATGTAACACACTTTCTTGTAATAATGTTAACAAGTTAATATTGTGTAGTTCCTGCGCAATATCTTTCGTATTTGATGTCGTTGCAGGATGTTTTGGCCCTAACAATGAACATATTTCAGGTCCTGAAGATACCTCATACGTGCCAATTTTCTTTGCGAGTGTAATAATTTCATGTTTATCGTACGTTAAAAGTGGCCGTACTATTTCAAGTGATACATTTTTTGTAATTGTTGTTAAATTGCTAAGGGTTTGAGACGAAACTTGTGCAAGATTTTCGCCAGTTATCAAAAACATTGCTTTTTCTTTCTTTGCAATTAATTCTGCAGCTTTAAACATGGCAATTTTTGACAGAATGAAATAGTTTTTATGAGTACACTTTTCAGTCAACGCTTTTAATACAGTGATGAAGGGAATGAGATATACTTTTGTAATACCAAGAATTTTAGACAACTCTTTAACTTTTTCCACTTCTTTTTCATCCGTTAATGGTTGTTGATGGAAATGTGCTGCAACTATGTCCATCCTTTCTTTCATAAGATGAATCGCAACGGGCGAATCTATTCCACCAGATAATAATGCTATACCTCTTTGCATTAAATGGTGTTGATTGTTCAAGTTTAAAAGTTTTACTAAACTAACAAAAACATTTATAACAATCATAAGAACAATAACATCCATGAAAAGGATATTGGTTTGTGTTATCTTCTTGCTTTGCATTCAAATAGCAACGGCAGAATTAGAAGACAATAATCTTTACTTGTACGATTCATTAGAAATTGTGTTAAATGTAAATGGGGGATTTAGACTTACAAATGAAAGAGACAATTATGATGTTCGGAAGGCGTCTGCTGAACTCCTTCTGTATCCCGGGGAAGATTATAGACAATCAATACAAACATGGGAAAGTACTGGCGAGGTAAGTGGTAATAGTATTATATTTACGTGGAACACCCCCACACTTGGAGAGAAAGAGTTTGGGTATTCAACAATTATACAAACTGAAAATGAGCGAAATGAAGTACGATACAAAGTGCCTTTTCCAATACATCCAAGAGACATACAAGGATATGAAGAATATATACTATCAACATATACAATTGACTCAGAAGATCCAAGTATAATTACAAAGGCAACAGAACTTGCTGAAGGCGAGGATGATTTGTTTAAAGTTGCATTTAAACTTGCAGAATGGGTTGAAATGAATGTTGAGTATGACCTTAATACGTTAACAGCACAAGTATCACAGAAAGCGTCGTGGGTGTTAGAAAACAAACAGGGAGTGTGTGATGAAATGACGTCCCTCTTTGTTGCAATGGCGCGATCGTTAGGAATTCCCGCACGGTTCGTTTCAGGTATAAGTTATACTACCTCAGAATTATTTGAAGAGAATTGGCAACCACATGGGTGGGCAGAAGTATACTTTCCGAACATTGGATGGTTAAGTTTTGATATTGCATTTGGCGAGTATGGGTATGTTGACGTCACACATATAAAATTGCGTGACAGTTTCGATCCAGCCGAACCTGCAACAACATTTGAATGGCTTGCAAGTAATGTTCTTCTTGAAACACAACCTCTTTCATTTAATGTAGACGTGTACGATAAAGGAATAAGAACAGAACCAGAAATCTTTCTTGAGCAAGAGATTCTTTCTCACGAAATTGGTTTTGGAAGTTATAACCTTGTAAAAGGTATTATTAAGAACGATAAACCATATTACGCCGCGACAACTGTGCAACTTGCTGTTCCGAAAGAAATAGAAATTGTTGGAAGAAATAAAAGAACTATTCTTCTTCAACCAGATGAAGTGCGTGAAACATTTTGGATAATAAAACTTGCTGAGAACCTTGATGAATCGTTTAGATACACGTTTCCCACAATAATTTATTCTGAAAAGAACGTTTCAGTTAAAGATTCGTTCACTGCACAAACAAAAATGAATGTATATGCAAAAGAAGATATAGAATCTCTTACAGTACAGGACGAAGAAAGGAGTTATTCACGAAAAGTTTCTTTTGAGTGTGAATATCCAACAGAGATCAAGCAAGAAGACGTTGTTGATATATTATGTTCGATGAAAAATAGTGGAAACACTAATCTGTACGGAGTTGAGTTCTGTGTCGGGAACAGTTGCAGTACTGTAGATGTACCTATTAACCAAAAAGTATCCATAACGACATCAATGGACAGTGAATCTGTTGGATGGAATAAGATTATTGTACGTGCACAGAATAATCTTATTGAAAAGAAATCGTCATTTGAATATAGTGTTATAGATTCTCCAGATATAGAAGTCACTGTTGATTATCCAGAGACAATGCATTTTGGAGATGTGATTAATATCCCGATTATACTTGAAAAGATATCGTTCAGTACTCCAAAAAACATAACATTCATTATTGAAAGTCGTGGTTTTGAGAATAAGTTAAAAATTGAAGAAATTGTGCAGAGAAAGGATGTAAATATTGAATTGATAGAATTTCCACTTCGGTCGAAGAATAAATTTACAATTACTACAATGTGGTATGATAAAGAAGGAAAAAGTTACTCAAAAGAACAAGAAATGGTGATATTGGGTGAAGCAACATCAGTTATAGAAGAGTTCAAATTATTTCTTAACGTAATCATTCCTTTATTTTCGTAGGACGAGAGATATAAACGAATAAAAAAATAAAAAAAGAGAAATTACTTACTTTTTATGTCTTCGCGTGGCCGCTGCTTTTTTACCGGCTGTTTTTCGTACAGTAGTTTTTCTCTTCCTTGTAGCTGCTGCTTTTTTACCTGCTGCTTTTCGTACAGTAGTTTTTCTCTTCCTTGTAGCTACTGCTTTTTTACCTGCTGCTTTTCGTACAGGCGTTTTTCTTCTTTTTGTTGCTGCTCCTTTCTTTGCTGCAACTGAACGCTTTGCTGATTTTCTCTTAACAACTTTTTTCACGGTTCGTTTTCTTTTTACAACCATCATTAATTCACCTCTTTGGGTACTATTGAAAAAAGAAAAGATGTTTGCCTTTTTAAAAGTTTCTAAAAGTGACACGCAAAATTTTATAATTTTATAATTTTAAAAAGTTTTTCAATGTTTTAAAAAAAACATTCTTTTCCAAAACAAAGAAAAAAATGGAAAAAGGAATAATTTCTAACAACCTTTAAAAAAAGTAACTTCTTTTTGACATGAAATGACAAAAAACCAAAGCAAGAAAGACGTTTTTTACTCGGAAACGTTTGAACAAGAAATTCCAGAAATAGACAATAAGACACTCCAATCATCTATAACAAGACTTGAAGAAGAGAATAATGCATTAGCAAAAACGTTAAACCGATTAGAAGAAGAGAGTAGTGTATTACGAGCAATGTTTAACAATGTAAATGATGAGTTGAGCAACCTTAAGAAACCATCGCTTCTTGTTGCAGATATCGTTAACGTTATAGACGAAAAAAACGCAATAATAAAACTCCCGAATGGAAATAGGTTTTATTGTCACATGTCAAAAGAAGCTGAAAATGTCAATAGTGGTGATTCAGTATTAGTTGACCAAAAATCGTTGAACATACTTAAGAAAATTGATTTAGGAGAAAATTTTGAAGTCGAAAAGTTTGTCATCATAGAAAAGCCACAAGAGAGTTGGAAGGAGATTGGCGGGCTAAGAAGAGAAATACAAGAAGTGAAAGAAGTTATTGAACTTCCATTAAAGAAACCACATTTGTTTGAAAAAGTTGGAATTAAACCTCCAAAGGGAGTTTTGCTTTACGGACCGCCAGGAACAGGAAAAACATTATTAGCAAAAGCTGTCGCACATAGCACGAATGCGACATTTATTGAAGTTGTTGGTTCTGAACTCGTACAGAAATTTATTGGTGAGGGTGCAAAGTTAGTAAAAGACATATTTGCACTTGCACGACGAAAAGCGCCAACAATAGTGTTCATTGATGAAATAGATGCGCTTGCCGCCGTAAGAATGGAAAACGGAACTTCTGGAGAAAGGGAAGTAAACAGAACATTTATGCAACTCTTATCAGAACTTGACGGATTTAAACATCTTGGTGATGTAAAAATTATCGGTGCAACGAATAGGATAGATATACTTGACAAAGCAATCATTCGGCCAGGAAGATTAGATCGATTAATTGAAGTTGGTCTTCCTGATGAAGAAGGACGTTTTGAAATAATGAAAGTGCATACAAAAAGTATGAACCTACAAAAAATTGATGTAAAAGAATTAGTAAAAAACATGGACGGGTTTAGTGGTGCGGAAATACAAGCTACTTGTACAGAAGCAGGATATTTTGCAATACGTGAGAATCGGGAGTATGTTACTCAAGACGATTTTGTGTTAGCAACGGAAAAAGTTAGGTTTGATGATGAAGATGATGATGGGGCAAAGTTGTTTGGATAGGGAGATGGCAAGCGTAAATGTTTTAGTTAAAGGTCAACATTCTAAAAATGAAGATGGAAAGCTCGTTATCAGCTCCACAGTAACCTTAATTAAAAGTAATAAGAATATTATTGTTGATACTGGATCATTCTTGGATAAAGAAACAATTATTAAAGAACTTCAGAAAAAAGATTTAACACCAGAAAGTATTGATATTGTTATTTTAACCCATTTACATTTAGATCATATTGTTAACACATATCTTTTCAAAAATGCTCAAGTGTATTGCAAATTTAAAAAAGATCCTTATTCTGGCCAAGTGCATTATCCTCGTAAAGGATGTTTGGAACGGACAGAACCATTTGGAGAATTAAATCTTGCCAACGATATGTGTATAATATCTACTCCAGGCCATACGGAAGATATGGTTTCTGTCGTTGTTGATACAGTAGAAGGAAAAGTTGTTATTGCAGGAGATGCATTTCCAGATAAAAGCTTTCTTGATGGAAAAAAACAACCAGACCCTTTATTGGTAAATATTCAAGAATTTAATGAAAGTAGAAAGAAAATCATTGAAATTGCTGATTTTATCGTTCCTGGACATGGGGATATGTTCAAAGTAGAGAAGTAATACCAGTTCTAAAACAATTATGGGCGCTCATCAGTTACTTCCGTATCCCATGAAAAGGGAATGGTGTTCACATAATCATTGCGCTTTCCACATGTCTTTCTATAATGATTACTTGCCCTACTTATAAAATTTATGAGAAAGTTTATAAAGAAAACCTCTGTTTTACAGCTAAAACAAGTAGCTAAACAACGTTTAGTTTGGAGGAAAAAATGGAAGGAACAGTAAAGTTTTTTAACCAGAAGAAAGGATTTGGATTCGTCCACGGCGATGATGAGAAGGACTACTTTGTCCACTTTACAGCATTACCGCAGGGTGTATTCTTACGAGACAATGATCGAGTATCTTTTGATCCTGTTGAAGGAGATAGAGGACTAAAAGCTGAGAATGTACAACTTCTTCAGAAAGGAAGCGACAGAGAAAGCACAGAAGACGAACAACCTGAAGATAAAGAAGCTGAAGAAGAATCTGATGAAGAACCAGAAGACGAGTCCGAAGAAGAAGAAGAACCTGAAAGCGAATAAGTCTTAGAACCATTTATTTTTTTATTTTTTTACTTTAATATCAAAACATATTCTAAACGTTCCTGGCGAGAACTGACCACATTTCACATAACGCACAATATGTATATAATGTTTCGATTTTTGTGCAATATCTTGGAGTATTTTTTTGTACGCTACTATATCATACTCATGAAGGAACGCATACAAATGAATTGTTCCATTTGGTTTTATTTTTGAGAGTGCAAGACCAAAAAACTCTTCTGCAATTTTCGGAAGTGGCATGACAATCCTATCAAATTTCGCTTTAATCTTGGGAACAATCTTTCGAACATCTCCTTCAAATAAGTTGATTTTCGAACCAAACCCATTTGCAATGATGTTATAGGTAGCATAATGATGAGCAAGTGGATTAATCTCAATCCCAGACAATTTTCGCGGATTTGTATTCTTTGCAATGACTAAAAGGTATGGCGCAGCACCAGAAAACATGACTAAAACATCTTCGTTTGGTTTAACTTGTTTTGCGATTCTAAGGCGTTCATTTGCCGTTTTAGCAGAATAGTATGTTTTCTCTAAATGTAACTTTAATTTGATACCGTTCTCATAATGGATCGTTTCTTTTGTTTTTTTACCAGCAAGAATCTTCACAGTTCTTGTCCTAAACACACCAGAATGTATTGTATTTTTACGAACAACAGTTTCGATAGTATTATTTAATCTCAGATACACTTCCGCTATCACTTTTTCTTTTTTCTTTAATTGATCTGGAACCTCTAAAATCATAATCTTTCCGATAATCTCTTGACTTCGTGGGATGAGTTTCAATTGAGCCGCGGTAAGTTTACCTTTCAGTAATTGGTCTATTGTAAGAGGTTTCTGTTTTACTGGAAAAGAAAATTTTGTTGTGATAACTTTCGCATTTGGAACAACAATCTTTTTTGTCATGGGAAAATATATCCTTTCCATTTCTTTCAATGGTAAATACTCTTGGTGTAAAACTTCTTTCTTTTGTAAGAACAGTTTAACTTTCTCAGCATTTTTCAATGAACTATAAGCAGCAAACATACGTAAAAGAAGAAAAATGCAATATATAAAAGTATCGAGAGGAATGTTTAAATACAATCATCAATCCAGGGTTCATATGAAAAAAAGAACCAAGAAAAAAATAGCTAAAGTTGTTGGTAAAGTCGTAAGAGGTACAGCTAAGCTTATTTTTGTATATCCACCAAAAGCAGTATGGTTTGTAACAAAACACACTTATTATGGGATTAAAAATTTTAAACATCCAAAAAAAGTAAATCATGTAGAAGAATCCGGTGGGAAAAATGTTTATACCCATACCGAAGAAGATGAGAAAACGCACAAAGGAGAGATAAAACATGTTGCGACGTTTGATGCGTTCAAAGAAGTAAGGAATTTACAGGGAAACCTACATTTATTTAATGATGCGTTATATAAAAATAAAAGTACAATTGGTTTAATTATTGGTGCACGAGGAACTGGGAAAAGTGCTATCGGAATGCGAATGCTTGAAAACTTTAACGTAAAAACTACTAAAAAAGTTTATGCATTAGGTTTCAAAAGACAATCTCTTCCTGAATGGATAACGATAATCCAGAATGTCAACGACATTGAGAACAATTCAGTGATTTTGATAGACGAGGGTGGGATTGAATTCAGCAGTAGGAAGTCAATGAGTGATTCAAATACACTCCTGTCTGAAATTCTTCTCATTGCAAGACATAAAGATTTAAGCGTTATTTTTATAACACAAAATTCAAGTAATTTAGAAATAAATGTTATTCGACAAGCGGACTACCTTCTTTTAAAACCAAGCAGTTTATTACAACCCAAGTTTGACAGTTAATTAAAAATAAGTGTTCTAGGTTTGTAAGTTCTACCATGAAACAAACAA